>CALLDL010000149.1 GCA_937998305.1 uncultured Desulfobacterales bacterium
TGGATAAAGTCAGGAGAAGATTTTATTAAATACACGGTGACAAAAAGCAGTATGTCCGGCCGGCCCTATACAGTACGGTGCGATGGACGGGAATTTTTAAGTGCTGAGTGGTTATTAAAAGAACTTAAAAGATTTAGGAAAAAACCTGAGTAATTTAAATTAGTACTATTCAAGAAGTGTTCACTCCTTCACCATTCAAGAATCATGCATTTATTTTAGATTTGACAATTTTTCAGCATACCGTAATAATATACGAATCTCAAACATTGCCACGCAGCAAATATTATCCTTTCTATGCTGCAAATTCGGAATTCGAGGGCAATGATAAAATTGTTCACTTGAAGATATGAGAATATCATAAATTCTGCCTGTCTTTTTATATATAATCGCCATCTCAGTTTTCCAAAAACAATAGGTTTAAAATGTATAGACCTGCCATTATCATTCATCTATCGGTAGCAGTGGCTATACTTATGATTGTTGGCTGCGCCACTCTGCCTAAAGATTTTGATCGACCCGTATCGTATGCTTTGACCGATACGGAGAATACTGCTTTCGGCAAGGCACGTGCAAAGGAAAGAGCGGCACACCCGGGAAAATCTGGATTCCATTTGTTGGGCAACGGTTTGGATGCGTTTGTGGCCCGTGCGGTATTGTCCCATTATGCCGAACGTAGCATCGATGTTCAGTATTACCTGTATCACAATGATCTTGTCGGTAGACTGTTTACCGATCTATTGCTCAAAGCGGCTGACCGAGGCGTGAGGGTCCGTCTGCTGGTTGACGATATGGACCTTGCCGGCAGGGATCTGGGGGCGGCTGCTTTGGACAGCCATCCCAACATGGAGGTGCGGTTATTCAATCCCTTCAGTAGAAATGTGGGTCGGACCTCGCAATTTGTGACTCGTTTGGGCTCTGTGACCCGTCGTATGCACAATAAATCGTTCACGGTAGACAACCAGGTTACCATCCTCGGGGGACGCAATATCGGCAATGAATACTTTGACGCTGATCCGGATCTGGCCTTTGCCGATCTGGATGTGATGGCCATCGGGCCGGCGGTCAAAGAAGTTTCTTCTGTTTTTGATCTCTATTGGAACAGTGAGCTGGCCTATCCTGCCTCGGTACTTCTCAAAGGCGATCCGCCGACACCTGAAAAGATCGAAAAAATGCGAGGGAAGTTGAACGAATATGTGGCCGATCAAACCGATTCTGAATATCTGCGAGCGTTACGTAATTCCGACCTGGCAAAGAAATTCCGAATGAACCAAGTTGAATTCAGGTGGGGAGATGCAGAGGTCGTGTTTGATCAGCCGGAAAAACTTCTTCACGATTTCAGCGAAACCGAATATCATCTCTCGCCGATGCTCAAACCCTATTGGGAGGGGGTGGACAAAGAGCTGATCATTTTTTCTCCATACTTTGTACCGGGCAAGCCGGGAACCGCTTTTTTGACCCAGCTGGCCCAACGCGGGGTTCGGGTGCGCATCCTGACCAATTCCCTGGCCTCAAACGATGTGGGGATCGTACATGCCGGCTATAAGAAATACCGCAAGAAGTTGCTCCGAAGTGGGGTCGAACTTTATGAGTTGAACAAAAAGTTGACTCGGAAACAGCGCAAAGAAAAAAAAGGCGCGGAAGGCTCGTCCAAGGCCAGCCTGCATACCAAATCGTTTGTCTTCGACCGCAAACAAGTTTTCATCGGCTCTTTGAATCTCGATCCTAGGGCCTTACTGCACAACACCGAAATTGGCGTGGTGCTGAAAGTACCTGAAATTGCCGAAGAGATGGCAAAGTGGTTTGAAGAGAACATTGAACAGGTTGCTTTTCGGTTGGAACTAAAAAAAGACGAAAATGGTTACGAACAGCTTATCTGGCACGGTTGGGAAAAGGGGGAACAGGTGGTTTATACCCATGAGCCCCACACAGGATTTTGGCGACGGTTTGGTATCGGTTTTATGAGTATTTGGCCAATTGAATCGCAATTATAAATAGACGCGTATGTAATAGATAATTATGGATTGTGAATTCAACTCATAAGTGCAACACAATTTTGTGGTGAAAGGATGGAATTCATTGAGAGGTCGGGGAGTTTTTCTAAATAGTCGCTCCATGGATAATCTTTTTTTAAACCGCGTGAACTCGTGGCAAGGGTTCGTAAAGAAAGAACAGGAATCAATCTTTGAAAAATCAATAGGTTTGCCATACAATCTTTAATTTCTTTTAAAGATGCGATTTCAGCTATGCGCCTGTTCTTTCCAACGATCCCTAAGCCACTCAAACAGCACCCGCTTTAAAAAAAGATCATCCATTCCGCTCTCCGAGGTGTAGGCTTGACCTTGCGAAAAATTGCTAATTTCTGCATTGGAAACTTAATTTGTGCCCACTATAGATTTATTTAGTCTTGAAAAACCTGGTCCTTCCCCGCCAAAGCGGGATCTTCGATGGGCCTTGCCAGTCCCGCATTGCGGGAGTCAGAGTTCTCTGGCTCTGCCTGAAGAATCGCTGCAAGAGTTTGAAGTGAACTATAGTTAAAAAAGGTTGTACCCGTTGGCCCGTCATGCCGGTTTGCCCGTAATTTAATACCGGCCAACTGGCTAACCGGCTAACCAGAGATAGACACTTTTAACTTCTACGGTTTTGAGTAAAACAGCCCCTTTTCCCGTAAACAGCCGGGATCTACGACAGGGGCAAACCAAAGCCTGGTCCTTTGGGCCAGAATTCTTCACGAATGGACACTAATTAAACACTGACCCGGAGCCCCGGCCCGGGTTTTTTATTGCCTGATTTACACCGTCCTTTCCACGTCTTTGTAAACCAATTCGATCTTCATTCGTCTTAACCAATACATCGCTCGAAAATCCAATTCATTGAATAGGAGGAAATCGCTATGAAAAAAATAATTATTGGTGCATGTATTTTGTTGGTAACAGTAATGTTTTCCCCTGCTATGGCCCAGGACGGTCCGAACAAACGGCTGGATAGACAAGGTGATCGAATTAACGGACGATTGGATAGACAAGGTGACCGAATTAACAGACATCCGGATAGACGAGGGGCGCGACACGGCGACCGTCGCATTGATCGCGGAAAGGACCACTGGAGAGGGCAACGTTCGAATCGCTTTACGAATCCAAGGGGTCATCGTGGAAATCATAAGTATACACGGCATAACAATAGTCACCGCAGACATATGTATTCACGGTATAACAACGGACATCGCAGACATATGAATTCCAGGTTTAACAATAGAAACCAAAGACGTATGTACTCCCGGTCTAACCATGGGCAATACAGGCACAGGAAAAATTGGTAAACTATTTTGTTATCAAAGCGTCTAAAGGGCCAAAACAGAATGAAAGGAGGTTCAAATGAAAGCTAAAACAATAACCGTTATTTTTGTGACAACGATACTGGCATTGATGTGGTGTTCAGCGGCTTGGGCGGAACGTTCAAGTAACAGGGATCATCGACAGACACTGCGCATCCGCCAGGGGATCCGCAGCGGTGAAATCACACGCCCGGAAGTCCGAAGATTGAAAAAGGAACAGCGTCGTATCGACAGGGCTTATCATCGGGCATCAGCCGATGGTCATCTCAACTGGCGCGAACGTCAGCGTTTGGACAAAATGCAGGATCGCGCCAGCCGTCATATTTATCGGGCAAAGCGCAACCATTATCGTAATGGTGCTTATCGAGCGTACCGTTATCGCCGTGCTGTAGTGCATAATCACAACGTTTACTATTATTCTCCTGAGATGGAGGCCGACTATGCCGGCGGCTATGCGTTCTCGGTCGGCGTCAGCAATACGGGTTGGCAATTCGCTTTCTCCGGTAGGGACAGTGAGTAGGTTGGCGAAACTTGGCTGTAAATACTTTGAAAAAAGGTAACACTTTAGCTTTTGAAAACATTACCGCTTCAGGTATGATTAAATTTTTGCTGAAAGAACTCGTAAATAAGGGCTCGTAATGAAAGAACCCGTCCGGGCTATTAATAAAGGCCTCTGCTTAAACAGAAGGTTTCATCCATAAAGTTAAATCTCTTATGGTTCTTTCAAAACGATCCCTAATCGACTCAGACAGCTTCCAGTCAAAAATTTAATCATACCTGAAGCTCTTTTAAAATCGATTTGTTTCAAAGGTCTCAACCTTCCGGGTGTGCCATTTATTTTGCCTTGAAAAGCCTGGTCCTTCCCCGCATGGCGGGATCTTCGATGGGCCAAGCCTGTCCCGCATTGCGGGGGATTCTTTGCTCACCTATCCTTTAACAACACCGATGGGTCTTAATCTAGCCACTTTTTTTGAAATTCCGGCGCCATGCACCACTTCAACCACCTGGGAAACATCCTTATAGGCTTCCGGCATTTCTTCGGCCAGGGTGGACCTGCCGGTCCATCGGACAAAAATTCCTTTGTCTTCGAGTTCTCGATTGATGGCCCTTCCTCTGCTCGCCTTTTTAGCGGCTTTTCTGCTTAACACCCGCCCGGCACCATGACAGGTTGATCCAAACGTCTCTTCCATGGCTTTTTGAGTACCTACGAGAACATATGAAGCCGTCCCCATGTCTCCGGGGATAATCACCGGTTGCCCTGTATGTTGATATTTTGCACAGAGCGCCGAATGCCCTGGCGGAAAAGACCGCGTTGCTCCTTTTCGGTGGACACAGACGGTCTGTTTTTTCCCGTCGATCACATGGGTTTCTTTTTTAGCGATGTTGTGGCAAACGTCATACAACAGGTTCATTCCAAGATCCCTGGGACCCATACCCAGGACCTTTAAAAATACTTCACGAGATTGGTGCATTAAAATCTGTCGGTTTGCCCATGCATAATTTGCACCACAGGCCATGGCATTATAATATCTCCTCCCTTCTTTGGATTGAATCATGGCACAGGCAAGTTGTCTGTCCGGAAGATCAAAACCGAGTTTTTTAACATGCTTTGACATAAAGGCCAGAGAATCGTCACAAATTTGGTATCCCAGGCCCCGTGAACCCGAATGGAGCATCAACGTAACCTGGCCTTCAAAAAGCCCGAAGACTTTGGCTGCCTCAGGTTCATAGATGGTTTCCACCACGCCGATTTCCACAAAGTGATTCCCGGACCCGAGGGTCCCCAGCTGCTTTTTCCCCCTTTCGAGGGCTCTCTGGCTGACGGTATCCGGATCGGCGTTTTCCATGCAACCACCGTCTTCTGTGAAATCTAAATCCGACGGGTCTCCAAGCCCCTGGCTCACCGCCCATCGACTGCCGTTTTTGAGAACCTTTTTTACTTCGGGGATGGACAGTTTTATCCGGCCTGTTGAACCGACACCCGAAGGAATGTCTCTGAAAAGGGCATCCACAAGCGCTTTGAGTTTCGGTCGTATTTCATTTTCTATGAGTGAAGTGGTGGCAAGTCGAACCCCGCAGTTGATGTCGTACCCGACCCCGCCCGGAGAGATGACACCCGTTTCCCAGTCAAAGGCGGCAACACCGCCGATGGGAAAACCATACCCCCAGTGCATGTCCGGCATGGCTAAGGATGCTTTTAAAATCCCGGGAAGGGTTGCGACGTTTGCGACCTGTTTTAAAGGTTCATTCTGAGGGCTGCCTGCCATCATCGATTCGGTGGAGTAGATGATTCCCGGTACTCGCATGGCACCTGTTTTGGGAACTTCCCAGCGATATTTGTCTATTTGTTTAACATTTGTTATCATCTTTTGTACCTCATCTCTAAAATGAGCGCTTCAAATTTTTGAAATGGCAATTTAATAATATTTAAGGTATTTTGCCATTCTAATTTCAAGAATTTAAAACCCTTCGGGATTTCCAATTTCACCGCATCTACTGTGTCAAATGTCGTTCCGCATAGGCGACTATAGCGAAACGACATTTTCTCCCGCAGAGCGGGATTTCGCTAAACTCAACTTGCTTATCTGTGGCAAACTTGAAAATTGCTCAATTTAGGTCATCGATTAATTTGCATTGTGCAACATTGTAGCATCTTGGAAAGAATGTCGCAATCAGATAATTTTTAACTCGTACGTGTTCACGGGGTTTGTTCCCCCGCCTCACTCCGGTGTCTACATGTCTGTTCATTTCAATGACTTAGCAGCGGTAGCATTCCTGCCCCCTCCGCGTTCTCCCGCGAAAAGCATGCGGGAGCCGCGGTCTCTCCACTGCTAAGTCATTGAAATGACGAAGCCACTCCGCCAATGTCGTTACACGGGGGAACAAACCCCGTGAACACGTACCTTAACTCAAGTTTCGAATCCCTAATTTTCAGCAACACCAATACAGAGTAGCAGACAAGAAGAAATTTTTAAGGTAAAATCATATGTCGAAAATAACCCTGGCCTCCCATCCGGAGGGGCTGCTCTTTACTTGAATCTGATGATAGGTTACCGCCTTTATTTCGGTTTTGATAGTATGGCGATCCGGCATATAGGCATCAAAATAGATTTTGGCGGAAATTTTGTTTTCAGACAGAGATACTATTTGGACAGATTTTACAAGCATTTCCCTTCCGTTCCACAGGTACAATATCTCTCTTAGCCAGTTGATCATCAGATCGGACCAGTCCTCTCCCGAGGCCGTAATGTTGTAGGAATCATCGCCTTTTAACACATCCATTTCAGTTATCACATCGAACAGGGCCAGGGCGGCATTGGCAAAAAGCTCCTGTGAGTCAGAACCAAAAACCTGTATGCCGAAATCAGCAGTATGGTCTATTAAGTGGTATGTTTTTTTCATCTATTCAAAGCCCTAAACCTTTTGACGAAAAGAGGAAATAGAAAAGAGGAAAGAGGAAAGAGGATAACAAAACCACGGATAAACACAAATTCAAATAATAATATTTATGTTCATTTGTGTCCATTTGCGGTTATCTATTTTCTAATTCCTATTTTCTAAAATGAACATTCAACAAAGCAAATCCTCTCTTGGGATAACCAATTCCTGGTCCTTTGGGCAAGGGTTTTTACTAAAAGATTATTTGCCCAGTCCTTTCAGTGCTATACCCTCCTAAGGCTTCAACCTGATTTTTGAACTCAGAAGAATCGATGGTTTCAAGAAGAATCTGAATGTTTTCAGATTCAAAATAGATTTCGGGAATAACAAGGTCATATTGCTCTGTAACCACCGGGATAAAATCGAGGTTGAGTGCCTTGGCAGCCGCATAAATGCCAAGAGCAACATCAACCGTGCCGCTCTGCACGGCCACGGCCACCGACATGTGTGTAAATTCTTCATTTTCATACCCGTTGACCTCAGATGGATCGATATCCTGCTGTTTCAATCGGTAATCCAGAAGAATTCTGGTGCCGGAACCTGCCTGACGATTTAAAAACGTAATGTCTTTTCGACGGAGGTCTTCGATGTTCTTGATGGTCTTGGGATTCCCCTGTGGCAGGATGAGTCCCTGGTCTCTTAACACAAGATGTACCAGTTTCACTTTCATATCCGGGAGGTATCTTTTTACATACGATATGTTGTAAGATCCGTCTTGTGTATCGAGAAGGTGAGATCCGGCCAAATGACACCCCCCTTTTTTAATGGACATCAGCCCGCCCATGCTGCCGACGTGGCTTGAGGAAAGGGTAAGGTTTTTTCGCCCTGCTCGAATCTGGTTTGCCAGAACATCCAGGGTGTTGTCGTGACTCCCCACCACAACAATGGTGTTTTGAATAGAAGACAATGGACGCAGGAGTTCGGCTGTAACCGGTTCTTGAGGATTTATCCCTTCCGAATTTTTGGGTACCCGAATGATGCCGTCCGCTTCTGTTAAGGTTGTGATACAGCCTGCGCCTCTGGGTAGAGGAATTGCCACAATTTTGTCGCTCACCGATCCCAGTTTTACCCGTATGAATTCTTCCAGGCCAAGTTTTGAAGCGATTTTTCGGGTGGGTTCCACCTGAATCTTTGATCTTTCTTTTTCAGGCTGTCCCAGCATGAAGGATATCAGCGGGCCGACAAACTGTTCAAATGCAACGATGGCGGAAACCGGGTATCCTGGAATTCCAAATACCGGCTTATCCTTTATTTCACCGATTAAAACCGGCTTCCCCGGCATGATGGTAACGCCATGAACCAACACTTCGCCAAGTTCATCAACCGCATGTCTGGTATAATCCTCGGACCCGGCTGATGATCCGCCAACGGTCAAAACCATGTGGACATCACTGTTTACGGCATTTTGAATTGCTGTTTTAATCTTCATGGGATCGTCGGTGATCATTTCATGCCGAACAAAGGTACCGCCGCACGATTCGATCAGCTTACCGAGAACAAAAGAATTGGTTTCAATCACCTGACCCGGCTGAAGGTTTTCAACGACTGTTTCACGCCAGTCAACAAGTTCGGACCCTGTTGGAATAATCAGTACTTTGGGTTGGATCTTTAGCGGTACTTGAAAAATACCGCCTGAAAGAAGAGCCCCCACACAATACGGTGTGATGACATGGTTTTGGGGAAAGAGGAGCTCGGTGGCCACAATATCTTCACCAACCTTTCGAACATTTTGCCACGGAAATGCCGGAGTTTCGATTTCGACCCGGTTTTGGTCGAGAACTTGAACATATTCTATCATGATCACCGTATCGGTGTTCTCGGGCATGACATGGCCGGTGTTGACATAGAAAGCGTCCTTTCCGACAATCAATTCCTTTGGCCTGGTTTCAGATGCACCAAAGGTATTTGCTGCTTTTACGGCGATACCGTCCATGGCGGATAAATGAAAATTGGGTGAGGAAATTACGGCAGTTACCGGTTCAGCGAGAACCCGGCCCACCGCGTCGGGCACGGAAATCATCTCTTGGGGAATCACCTTCTCGGAAAGAAACCGCTTAAAGAGAATCTCTCTCGCTTCTTTTAAGGGTTTCATTTTTAAATAGATATTGCGTCTATAGCTCATTTGTTACCGTTTTTTTATTTTTTACATTTAAGATCTGTTCCTCTAGGTTAAGCCAGAAATTAGGAAATAGAAAAGAGGAAAGAGGAAAAGGAAAACCACGGATGAACGCGAATAAACACAAATATTTTGAAAACAAGAAAGTAAGAAAGTGAAGAGCAAGAAGGTGGGAAGGTAAGAAGGTTGACATGTCCTATAGTCTCCGACCTTCTGATTTTCTAACCTTCTTAACTTCCTGTTTTCCGGGACCTTCTCATCTTCTAACACCATTTGTGTCCATTTACGGTTATCTATTCTCTAATTCCTATTTTCTAAAAGAAACGAGTCAATCTTCCCCGATGAATCGGGATTTCCGCTTTGCTCCAACAATCGAAAATCATCAAAGGGGTATTACTTCCACTTCAGCACCCTTATCCAACCCTTCTGTGTTTAACCCGATTTCTATCAAACCATCGGCTTTGACCATGGTATTGATCAGACCTGATTTGCCAAGAATGGGTTCCGCCCACAGAATGCCGTCTTTTTCAATCAACTTAACGCGAATATAATCTGCCCGGCCCTGAGTCGATGAAAGGTTTCTGTTAAGTTGAGCAACAGGATTAAAATGTCTTTTATGTTCAGGGGAACGGCCGCCAATATGTTCAATAAAAGGCCTGACGACGATTTCAAAAACTACCATGGTTGACGTCACCTGGCCCGGCAAACCCCATATGGCCTGATCGCCAGACCTGGCAAGAATCGTTGGTTTCCCGGGGCTTATGGAGATGCCGTGAACGAGGATTTCGGATGCAGAAAGAGCAGAGATAACATCGATGGTAAAATCACGGGTGCCCACGGAACTTCCCCCTGAAATCAAAACCATATCTGATTGGGCCAGAGCCAGGGTGCATTTCTCGAAGAGATCGTCAAAGTCGTCTCGAACAATTCCGTATGTGGTTGGAACGGCGCCGGCCTTTTCTACAAGCCCGGAAAGGGTATACATATTGATATCACGAATTTGTCCTGGATCGGGCATCTCTTCAATGGAAACCACTTCATCTCCCGTAGAGATGATGCTGACAACAGGCTTTTTATAAACGGTTATCGTTTTTTTACCAAAGGCCGCTAAAAGTCCTATTTCCTGGGCCCTTAGACACTTTCCGGCTGGAACCAGGGTTTGGCCTTTGTGCATATCTTCTCCCTTTTCAAGAATGTTTTGACCAGGTGCGACACTTTTGTAAACTTCTATGGTTGTGTTGTCGATGGCGTCTGTATGTTCGATCATCACCACACTGTCGGTACCGTTCGGCAACATGCCTCCGGTAGAAATCTTGGCAACCTCGCCGACGCCAATGGAAAAGTCGGGGGATTCTCCCATGGGCACGGAACCTTCAATGGTAAGATATGCCGGATTTGCTTCTGAAGCACCAAATGTGGAGGAAGCACAAACTGCATACCCATCCATAGTAGATCGCATAAAATCCGGAAGATCGACATCTGCATTCATATCCGCAGCAAGCATCCTTCCTCGCGATTCGGCAAGCAATATGTCTTCGGTTTCAAGCCTGGGAAATTCGGATGCATATTCCAGTACTTTATTCAGATCGGTGACTTTAAAAAATTCCTTCAATTTAAACTCGCTTTGCAGCCATTTTTAATATTGGCATCGAAATAAAATGGTTCTGTTCAGATGAAAGGATATAGTATGCTGACGGTAAATGTGTCAAGGCATCCATCGGTAAATATTCATATTCCGATACTCCGCTTTAAAAGAAGTAATCCCTCGGGGTGGTTGCGAAAATAACAACAACCTTAGACAACTATTAATGAATAAATACAAAATATTACAAACATCAACAGCAAATTGACGATATGCTATGGCAGGCGTTTCACAAAGAGCAGGGTTAAATATTAGACCGATGATAATGAAGTTTTCTACTTGAAAAAATTGGTTTTTTTCATTAAAGAACTTTGTATGGGCTATGTTTTTGACTTTAATGATGCGATTTATTACGAAAAGTGGCTTAATGATCCTAAAAACAGGTTTGCTGTCGATCTTGAAAAGCGCTTGATGCTCAATGCGCTCAAGCCTGTGCACGGAGAGAGCATACTCGATATTGGTTGTGGAACCGGTATTGGTTTGCAGACCTTTCTTGACAAGGGCCTCCAGGTAACAGGCCTTGACCCCTCACCTTACATGCTTGATGTTGCATCAAAAAACATTGGAAATCGCGCAGATCTCCATCGAGGTTTTGCAGAGGATCTTCCGTTCGATGACAATTCCTTCAACTATGCCAGCCTTATGACCACCCTTGAATTTGTGGAAGATCCGAAAAAGGCCATCGAAGAAGCATGCCGCGTAGCCAAAGACAAATTATTTTTGGGTGTCCTTAATCGTTATGCGGCCAAAGGGGTTCATCGACGGATCAAAGGTGTTTTTACCCGGACCATTTATAATCACGCCTGTTTTTTCAGTATCTGGGAACTCAAAGATATCATTCGATCTCTATTAGGGGACGTTCCCATATCCTGGAGAACCGTACTTCAATTTTCAGCGTCTCCAGGGCTGATTACCAGTAAGATAGAACAATTTTCACTGATCCAGAAATTCCCGTTTGGTGCATTTATCGGTATGTCGATCACCCTCGTTCCACGATTTAGGACCAAACCGCTGACAGTGCCCTATAAAACAAAACACACCACCGGTGCAGTACCAGGGTAAACCTGTATTAAGTATTTTCTTCCAATGTTTTGATATAGATATTTTTTTAATGTTAATCATAATTGAGGCTGCAAAATGGAAGCTTATCTTTACGAATCATTGGAGAAAAACACAGTCAAATGCAATCTTTGCAACCATCGCTGTAATATAAAGAACAATCGTCGTGGAATATGCGGTGTTCGGGAAAACCGTGGCGGTGTTTTGGAAACACTGGTTTACGGAAAGGTCATTGCCCGGCACATCGACCCCATTGAAAAAAAACCGCTTTTTCATTTTCTGCCCGGGAGCCTTTCTTATTCGATTGCGACGGTGGGGTGTAATTTTAAATGCCGTTTTTGCCAGAATGCGGATATTGCCCAGATGCCGTCTGACCGCAATGGGAGGATTGTGGGTGACGCTTTTACACCAGAGGATGTTGTCGCTGCGGCATTAAAAGGGGATTGTAAAACCATTGCCTATACCTATACCGAACCCACCGTCTATTTTGAGTTTGCCTATGATACGGCGAAACTGGCAACGGAAAAAGGTATTCGAAACGTCTTTGTTACCAACGGCTACATGACCGAAGAAGCACTTCAGATGATTCATCCTTTCCTTGATGCAGCCAATGTCGACTTAAAGGCCTTTACCGAAGATTTTTACAAGACCACTTGCAAGGCAAAGCTGGTGCATGTGAAAGAGACCTTAAAACGGATGAAGTCCCTGGGCATTTTTGTCGAGGTGACGACGCTGATTATTCCTGGATTGAATGATGATAAAAAAGAACTCGAAAATTTGTCGGCTTTTTTGGTGGATGCGTTAGGTCCTGAAACCCCCTGGCATATCAGCCGATTTCATCCCACCTACAAGCTGATGGATCGCCCCCCGACCCCGGTTGAAACCCTGATCAGGGCCCGTGAAATAGGCATAAAAGCCGGCTTGAAATATGTTTACACCGGCAATGTGCCCGGTGAGAGCGGAGAAAAGACGTTTTGTGATCAGTGTGACCATCTTCTGATAGACCGGTGGGGGTTTTATGTCCAAAACAACCGTTTGAAAAACGGGAAGTGTCCGCAATGCGGTTCAGCGGTGGGTGGTGTGTGGGATTAGGGCTTAAAGTTCAAAGTCTTTAAGCCAGAAATAGGAAAGAGAAAAGAGGATAAGGAAACTAAGGATGAACACCAATAAGCACGAATTAAAATTTTAATATCCATGTCCATTTGTGGGTATCTATTTTCTGATTCCTATTTCCTAATTTCTAAAATGAACTTTCAACAACACAAATTCCCTCTGGGTATAACCAAAGCCTGGTCCTCTTGGCCAGGATTTCTACTTTAGGTCGCGTACAGGTAAAGCGCGGTAAGATTTATAATGCCCAATTCGGTCCATGTAATGGTACCCGCGGTTGAAATTGAAAATAGCTGCCTGAATTGCTGATCTCTCAGATGTCCAGACCCAACCGCAGCTCAACTTTATTTCGGGAACTGCCTTGATCCGCTGCCCACAATCCGTTTCATATCCCTTATGAGCTTTATCTTGTACATAGAGGCTTTTTAACTCCGCCAGAGTGGGAAGTCGCCAATTGTCGTACTGCTTTGAAATGGTGTAGGGGAAGGTAAATTTTATCCATTGATTTGCATCATTCCAATTAATATTTCCCTGGTTGTCGGTGTTAGCCCACATGACCCCCAGTTGATGGTCCGTAACCGTGCCGTCACCGTTATCCGTAAAGCGATCACCCGCCAAAACCGGTGCACTCAAGAAAAATGCGCAAAGGGTCACTATCGTTACAATGGTTGATTTTATTCCGGACATCTTTGCCCCCCTTCCAGTAAATGGCCCGTGACAGGTTACGTGAGTTTTATTTTTTGTCTTAATTTTTCGGAACTCTTTTCGTCACGAAAAGAGATGACAGGCACCGGGGACCGACGGAAAAGTTTTTCAGCAACCGACCCGATAAAGACATGTTCTAAATCCGAGCGTCCCTTGACACCCATTACTATCAAATCGATGTTTTCTTTAACGATGAGTTTTAATAGCTCATCAATAGGGTTGCCGACTTTGAATATGGCCCGGATTTTTTTAGGGTCAAAGGAAGAACTGGCCAGGAACTGATCCAACATTTTTTTCCGATCCGCCTTAACCCCTTCAACGTAGTGCTCAGCGTCGACTTTATATCCCATGGACGCAACCATCCCTATCGCTGAAATATCCCGGGAGTTAATGATGCTTGCGACAACCAGTTCAGCATTGAATATTTGTGCGATGTTTGCGGCATAATTATATATGCCCTCAGAATCTTCCGAAAAGGCGAGTGCAACCATTATTTTCTTGACGTCATCCATAATATTCTCCCTTCTTCCGGCCAATTGGCTCTATTTATTTACCTTATCATGTTGCCGGTACGGCAACTTTTTTCGGAATACGGGGTCTTTGCATCAAGTAGAGCAACCCAAAAATAACAAGTCCGATGGGGTATACCCAATAACGTTGTCCATGTGGTATGCCGATCAATTTAGAGATCAAATCCGGACGCATTAATGTCAGGGTTACAGATAAAAATATAGGTATCTCCCAGATTTTGTTTTTTGCCACAAACCAGTTTTGAGTTGCTGAAGCAAAAGCAAAGTTTCCAAAACAGGCCATGACAAAGATAAGGATACCCTGTGGCCAGCTGGTGATATTGTGAAGAATCAGGTCGCTGTTAAAAATGAACATAAACGGCAAAATGGCTGTACGTATATCGTACATAAATCCCTGTATGCCGGTTGCAATCGGTGGCGATTTGGCAATGGCCGCTGCTGCATAAGCTGCCAGACCCACGGGCGGGGTGTCATCCGCAAGAATTCCGAAGTAAAAACAGAACAGGTGGGCAGACATCAAAGGAACAATCCATTCCTGGTAGCCTGCAATGGTAACGATGGCCGGTGCTGTCAGAGAAGCCATGACAATATATGTGGCCGTGGTCGGAAGCCCCATGCCGATGATAAGGCTTGCAAGGGCGGTGATCACCAGCATCAGGTAGATGTTGCCCCGGGAGATGACGTCGATGATTTCGGTAATGAGTCCGCCGAGCCCCAGGGCCACAACACCCACGATGATTCCTGCGGCGGCGGTGGCAAGGGCGACGGCTACCATATTTCGAGCACCGCTGGCAAGAGAGGAAAAAATGTCGATAATACTCTGCTTAAACGCGGGACCGAGGGGTTGTTTGTTAAGGTGTGCCTTTATTGGACCCTGCACGAGCATGAGCAGTGCCATGACCCAGATGGCATGAAAAGCAGCCAGCTCCGGTGAGTGACGCACAACCATAAGCTCATACAGGAGCATACCAATTGGTAATAGGAAATGCGCTCCGCCAATCAGTGTTTTGAAAAAAACAGGGAGTTCGCTTCGCGGCATGCCCCTTAATCCCAGCTTGGATGCCTCGATATGGACAATATAAAACAAGGCGGCATAGGAGGCAAAGGCCGGTATGGCGGCAGCTTTGACGACCTGTATATAAGGGACATTAACATATTCGGCAATAATGAAAGCGGCCGCCCCCATGATCGGCGGTGCCAACTGACCATCTGTGCTTGCTGCAACTTCAACAGCCGCTGCCTTGGTCGCCGGGTAGCCGACTTTTTTCATCATAGGTATGGTAAACGTTCCGGTTGTGACGATATTTGCAATACTCGAACCGGATACCATTCCTGTCAGTCCGCTGCCCATAATCGCAGCTTTGGCCGGCCCGCCTTTAAACCCTCCCAAAAGGCTCAACGCCAGCTGGATGAAATAATGCCCTCCTCCTGCCTTGTCAAGCATGGCCCCGAAAAGGACGAACAGGAAAACAATGGTTGCAGAAACGTCTAAAGGAATACCGTAAATCCCTTCCGTGGACATGGTCATCTGGCCCACGAACCGGTTCATAGAGACTCCTTTAAATGAAATGATATCCGGCATATAAGGACCAAAAAATGCATAGCCACAAAATAGTAATGCTATAACTGGAAGGGCAGGGCCGATCACCCGTCGTGCCGCCTCGAGTAAGAGCACTGTAAGGATGAGTCCGATAACGAGATCCCTTGTTATGGGTGCACCGTAACGTGTCGTAAGCCCCGCATAATCTATGGCAATATAAAGTGCGGAAAAAGAGGCCACAATTGCTAAAATGTAGTCAAATACAGGGATCCTGTCGGAAGTGGAAAGGAATTTGAGGCCGAAACGAGTTTTTTTAAAAAGAGGATAGTTGAGGAAAACGATCAACAGGGCGAAACCAAGATGGATGGCCCTGATGAAAGTGGAATCGAGAATCAACCAGCTTGCGATGGAAAGCTGAAAAAAACTCCAAGCCACCGCAATGGTTGGAATGACGTATTTAGAAGGTCCTTTAGGAAGCCTTCCTATTCCTTCTTCTTCTTCCGCCATCTTTCTAGCAAGTTCTATGCCGTCATCTTGCTCAAGGTTGTCATCCTGATCACGGGTTTCATTTTCACTCATGGCTGTCACCTAATTTTTCAGTATCTTTCAGTATTGTATGACGATGTTGAAATAATATCGTATAGGACGAGACAAGGAAATTCCCCGGTCTAATTAGTTTCCATCCATAAATGGTCTTTTTGTCCAATCTCTGCGCCTGCCCTGTGAAATGCGGAGCCTATTTCTCTGGGGTTATGCTCAAAAAATAATCCTCGGAATATCAATTATATGCACCCCAAGGGCATTTCCTGCGGGGCACCTGTGGTTATTTTTCTCGCATGCCTTGATCTTGAACAAAAATCCTCATTTAATGATGGATACTAATATAAAAGGGCGGCGGGCTTGTATCCATGAGTACTCGCTCCGTCGCCCGATGGTTTATTGTAATCTGTTTTAATTTACTTCAGCTTAGCTTCCTTATAATATTTCATGGCACCAGGATGGATCGGTGCAGACAGACCTTCCAGCATACCTTTTTTGGTCAGTACCTTATATGCCGGGTGCAGCTTTTTAAACTCTTCAAAGTTTTCAAAAACCTCTTTGGTAATTGCGTATACCACGTTATCCGGCACTTTTGCCGATGTTACAAAAGTTGCCTTGACACCGAACGTTTTGACATCCGCTTTGTTTTCGGCACTTGGGTAAAACGAAACCGGTATCACAGCCGGGGCATAATAAGGATATTTTGCCAGCAGTTTGTCTACACCTGTAATGGAAGCAAATAGAACCTTTCTTTTACCGGATGTGGCTTCCTTTATGGATCCGTTGGGATGTCCCACCGTATAAAAGAAAGCATCGATTCTGCCGTCTTGCAGAAGACCGGCAGATTCGGCAGCTTTAATTCCTTCTGCCCTTATGTCTTTTTTGTAATCTATTCCAACAGCTGTAAGCGCATCAATGGAGTTCTGGCGCTGACCTGATCCGGGATTGCCGATGTTTACCTTTTTACCCTTAAGATCCGTGATGCTATTTATCTTTGCATCAACAGCAGCAACAAGGGTGATCGATTCCGGATGGATGCTGAAAACGGCACGGAGATTTTTTTGTGGCTTGCCCGCCCACTCGGAATTAGGAGAGCCATTTATCGCCTGATACTGGCGGTCCGACTGGACAACACCAAATTCCAGGTCACCTGACATAATGGCATTGACGTTGAACACCGATCCTCCGGTTGATTCGACCGTGCAGCGAATTCCATATTCCTTACGCTTCTTGTTTACGATTTTGGCGATGGCGCCACCGGTGGGATAATAAACGCCGGTAATACCGCCGGTACCGATAGTTATAAAAGTGGTTTTAGCCTGCGCGGTTGTCGGCGTTCCGCCCATAAAAATGGCAAATCCAAAGACAAACGCAATACTGATAACTAAAGCTTTTTTCATTTGAACCTCCTTGATCAATATACGGTTACGGTTTGATAAAAACACCTGTTGTTTTTACGAATTGTTATCCCCCCCCTTTCGTTGTTTCATTATCATCAAAAGATATAAAACTTAATTAATGTCTCGGAAATTTTACAACTTACTGTTATCCAATTTTTTTAATGGTAACCTGTTTATGCATCCGGCATGGATGAATAGAATGTTGGCTTCCGGCTCGCAGTGCCTTCGACTCGGAGAGAATATTGGAAATAAGGGCGGAAACAACCTAATTTTAATAGTTAAAAACTCCTCCAAACCCATCTTTCCATTACTCCATTACTCCAATTGGGGCGAAACCCCTAAGTTTGATACTATTGTGGAGTTAGACTAGATGTTTGATGAACACCATTCAGTTAATCACGTGAAATCACTAGAAGTCAAGCTTTAAATGTAAAATGTTTATCAACGGTGACGTTTAAAACGTCGAATTCTTGCATAATTTAATTTCTTCATTTAATCTAAGTTGAAGATGGAAAAGATGAATAAAATAGAAATAAAGCCTCAAGTGAGCGTTATCATTCCGACGTATAACCGCGGCCGGGTCATTAAAGAGGCCATTGATTCCGTCCTGGCACAGGATTATACAGAATTTGAGTTGATCGTCGTGGACGACGGTTCCACAGATCATACGTCTGATGTTTTAGATTCCTACAGGAACGTTATTAAGGTTCTTTCCCAGAAAAATAAGGGGGTGAGTGCTGCCCGAAACCGGGGAATTGCAGAAGCCTCCGGAAAGTTTATCGCTTTCCTTGATTCGGATGATCTATGGCTGCCGCAAAAACTTTCCACGCAGGTTGAGTTCTTCAATAAAACGCCGGATGCTCTGATTTGCCAGACCGAGGAAGTTTGGATCAGAAACGGACTCAGAGTCAACCCTAAAAAACGACATAAAAAGCCTTCGGGGATGATTTTTAAACTCTCCCTGGAACTATGTCTTGTCAGCCCGTCGGCGGTAATGATCAAACGAAGTCTGTTTGACAGGGTAGGGGAATTTGATGAAACCCTGCCGGCCTGTGAGGACTATGATCTATGGCTTAGAATCAGTTCCAGGTTTCCGATCTATCTTGTTGATACGCCGCTGATTATCAAACGGGGCGGGCATGACGATCAGCTTTCTTCAAGGGCTGGTCTCGATAAGTTCCGAATCAAAGCCATCGAAAAAATCATCAAGAGCGGGTTTCTGTCAGATGACCAACACCAGGCGGCGGTTAAAACACTCAAAAAAAAATGTGATATCTATGCAGCCGGATGCCGAAAACGGGGACGGATCGATGAAGCACAGTATTACGAAGCGTTCTCAAAAAGGTTTAGATAGTGCCTGAACAAGAAGCTATGTACAATTAAATCACAAATTCAAAGCACCAAATAACAAATAAATCCCAAATCACAAGCATCAAGCATCAAATATCGATGGTCTAAATAATTGTTATTTACAAATAGTTATGAAAACATCATTTTCAATTCATTTGTCTTCCTCAAGATCATAAGGTTTGGAATTTGAGATTTGTTATTTGGAATTTTCACTAACTCAACACCTTCTGTGAACGGACACAACTTATTTTACGCCATCCTTTCGATCTCATTTAACTTCTCTTTAAGCCGTTTTTTTGAAACCGGAACCGATGTTTTTAGCTCCTGAGCAAAAATAGACACTTTATACTCTTCGATCAGCCAGAAATACGCTTCAACGGCTGCCTTTTTTTCTTTTGAAGTGGTTTCAGAAAGTCCTTTCAGGAGTCGATTCAGACTTTTAGTAAAAATCTGAATTTCATCGGATTTTACCCGGTCTTTTTCGAGATCAACCATAGCCCTCTGGGCTCGGATTTCCAGGGCCTTCATATATCTGACAAGATGAATTATCCGACCGGCATCATAAAGATCTAAAAAAGTTTCAGGTATCAGTTTGGAAAGTTCAGTTCTTAAACCCTTTAAAAATTGCAGAACAGCCCTGTTGGTGTTGTGAGCGGTTTCAAGGGCATAAATCGTGGTTCGTGTTTCATGATACGCTTTGAGAACCGGCAGGCTTTGATTTAATAATTTCCTGCCTTCGGAAAGAATGGATTGAACGATAGATTCTGCATAGGCAAAAAAGGCGTCTTTGGACCGGATGTTTTTAAAGAACAGCTTTTTGATGATACTTTCATACATCTTTTTTTCAAAGTGTGCCGATCCACCGAAATAATTGGATTTCTCCCCCATATCCCTTGGCAGTTTCAGCGTTTTTTTTAAAAATTTCAGATCTTTTGAAAAATAGAGGGTAAAAAGGAGAGCAACCCCTTCTTTGTGAGATTCTATGGCCTTTTCACTGCTTTGAAAGAGGCGCAGACTTACGCTTTTTTCCTTTGGGTCGACTTTTTGAAGTCCGGGATAAACCAGCCATTGGGCCATATTTTTATCTTTAAGATCGATGAATTCAGGTAAATCCGGAAAATCCCAACGTGTGATATGGGTTCGCTCCCAATTTTTTTTTGCAGCATCCATTTCAGGGGATTCAACCCGTCCGGCTTTTTTTGAAATATGACGGCTTAATATGTTCGGATCTCTGCAGGAAAAGAGTTCTTTTCCTTTTGCGTCTGTAATCGATATCCGCATTTTTAAATGATCCGGCAAAAGATCATCCGGCCATGCGGATGATGGGATGTCGATGCCGAAACGGGTATAAATAAAATTGCCAAGCGCCGTAATCAAAGAGGTTTTGGTTTTTGGCATTTCACTGATAATGATATTCACTGTATTTGCCACAGGGACCAGTTTTTTTCGAAAGGTTTTGGGAAGACCTTTGATGAGTGTGGTTATTTTTTCCCTGTAAAGACCGGGTATCAGCCATTCGAGGGATTCAGAAGGAACCACAGTTGTCATGGGGGCGGGAATGTTGACAGTTACACCGTCATGGTTACTTCCAGGTTCAAATCGATAGGTGCAGTCAAGGCTAAGACCCTCTAAATCAATGCGGTCCGGAAAAAGAGACAGCTCTTTTTCATCCGGGGCATATCGGGTGATGTCTTGAGGCTTCAACCGGAGAAAATGGTCATTTTTATTTTGTTTTAGATACCTTCTCAATGTTCGGATATCATAACACCCTTTGAGCCGTTTTATGTAAAAGTCGAACAGATCCGCCTCGCCAACCAGAATGTCTTTTCTTCGAACCCGGTCTTCCATATTTTTAACGTCGTCAATAAGGTTCTGGTTGTGAAGCATAAAGGCAAATTTTTCTCTGACATCACCCTCAACCAGCGCACTTTGAATGAAAATCTCCGTTGCCTGATCAGAGTTAATTCTGCCAAAAGATACCCGCCGTTTGGGGATGATAATAAGACCAAAAAGAGTGACTTGTTCATATGCCACTACTTCACCTCTTTTTCGTTCCCAGTGTGGGTGAAGATAGGTATATTTGCATAGGTTTCCCCCCAGTTTTTCCAGCCATGCATTGTCGATATTTGCGCATGTTCTGGCGAACAGCCGTGATGTTTCAACCAGTTCGGCCGCTACAATCCATTCCTTTGCCGTGTTGAACAATGATGATCCTGGAAAAATCATCACCTCTTTTCCTTTTGTCGCAAAAAAGATGTTCTTTTCTTTTTTCATCGCGATGTTCGACAATAAACCGCTCAACAGCGATTTGTGAATGGCGGTGTAAAGATCGCTGAATTGAGTGTTCGAAATGGTGTTTTTTCTTGTTTGCTGCCCGGGCAAAGCGCGCTTTGTGATTCGACTCTCTTTGACTGTTTTGTTTTTGTCATCCAGACCATACTCTTTAAGGGCCACAGAAAGTTGCGCATGGATATCACGCCATTCTCTCATTCTTTTGAAAGAGAGATAGTGGGTCTTACAGAATTTTTTTATGCGTCCGGTTGTTTTTTCTTTTTTTAATACCTCGTGATATTTATTCCAGATGTTGAGCAGGGTGATAAAATCGGAAGAAGGGTCACAGAACATTTTTTGTGCTTGATCGGCTTCTTTTGCTTTTTCAGCAGGACGTTCCCTTGGGTCCTGAATACTCAAAGCAGAAGCAATCACAACAAGCGCTTCAAGACATCTTTCGGCCTGAGCTTCAATGAGCATTCGAGACAACCTGGGATCAACCGGCATCTTCGCCATGAGCCGCCCCTTTTTAGTAAGAGAAAAACCCTGTTTCTCTTTTTTCTTTTGGTTTGATTCCAAAACGATGGCGCCCAGTTCGTAGAGAAGATCGAATCCGTCTTGAATGCTTTTTAAAGCGGGTTTGTCGATGAAGGGAAAATTTGATATATCACCGAGTTTTAGGGAGATCATTCTCAGAATGACATCGGCGAGATTGGCTCTTAAAATTTCAGGCGAAGTAAAAAGGGGTCGGTTCTCAAAGTCCTCTTCAGAGTAAAGACGGATGCATACCCCGCTTTCTACGCGTCCGCATCGCCCTTTTCGCTGATCGGCGCTGCTTTTTGATATGGCGGTAACCGGAAGAGAGGTGGTTCTTGATCTTGGCGTGTATCGAGAAATCCGTGCAAGCCCTGTATCGATGACATATTTAATTCCGGGTATGGTTATGGACGTTTCAGCAATGTTGGTGGCGACGATGATCTTTCTGCCCGAACCCCGTGAGAAAACTCGAGACTGCTCCGAAGCCGAAAGCCTTGCAAACAGCGGTAAGATAGATGCGTTTTTATTATTCTTTTCCCTGAGAAGTTCACAGGTTTCACGAATATCCTGTTCTGTGGGCATGAAAACAAGCATGTCCCCGGAATCGGTCTCTTTGAACAGGCGATCAACAGCATGGACAGCCATATCAACATGGGTCTGTTCATCATCGTTCCCAAATTTTGAGTCCATGGGCAAATAGCGGACGTCTACAGGATACATGCGACCGGATACTTCGATGACCGGCGCATGGTCAAAGGCTTTTGAGAATTTTTCGGTATCAATGGTTGCAGAGGTGATGACAACCTTAAGGTCTTTTCTTTTTTTCAAAAGAGTCTTTAAAATTCCCAGGATAAAATCGATGTTCAGGCTTCTTTCATGGGCCTCATCAACAATGATGGTATCATATTCATTCATATACGGATCATTTTGAGTTTCAGCCAGCAAGATGCCATCTGTCATGATCTTGATAAATGCATCGGGGCTCGTTTTATCCTTGAATCTGATTTTGTAACCGACCGACTTGCCCAACGTTTCTCCGAGCTCCTCGGCAATCCTTTTTGAGACCGTCATTGCGGCAATTCTTCTGGGCTGGGTGCAACCGATCTTCCCGTCGACACCGCAACCTGCGGCAAGACAGAATTTCGGTATCTGTGTGGTCTTTCCGGAACCGGTCTCACCAGATATGATGACCACCGGATTGTTTGAGATAGAATTTATGATTTCATCTTTTTTGGATAGAATAGGGAGGGCGTCGTTATAGATTGGTTTGGGCCGGTTGATCTTGCGCCACGATCTTTTTTTAACGGATCTTTGAAGCTTTTTCTCAAGAAGAATGAGCCTTTTGTTAATCTTTTCGTTTGGCGGTGTTTTCGTTTTCCATGGTTTAATGCGAGCTATTTCACGGCCAATTTTGTGCCTGTCTGCAATCAGGGCTTTTGGTAATAGCGACTCAATTTTTTTCAACATATTACTCAAGTTTCACAGCCTTTATTTATTTTAAGCAACGTCAACAAAGCGTGAAAGGCCGGAAAGTTAGATTTGACTGAACATTTGATGTAAATGAGCGAAGTTTGTCTTGACGTCCTCTGCACCACCAATGATATCTCCATGACCCGGCAACAGCCATTCGATGTCAAGTTCATACAGCCTTTTTAAACTGTCTTTCATCAAAGAACCGTCACCTCCCGGAAGATCCGTACGCCCAATACCCCCTTTAAAAACGAGGTCACCTGTGAACAGCAATTTTTGGTCCGATAGGTAAAGGGATATCGATCCCGGTGAATGACCGGGCGTGTGAAAAATCCTAAGATCAACATTGTCTATGGAAATGTCGCCTTCTTTAAGAAAAAAATCGGGTTCAATTGTATTGGTTCCGAAACCAAAGGAAGCCCGAACATTTGGCGCCATGGTCTTTAAAAAATGCCATTCTTTATGGTGAAGGGTTGTCATCGCAGACGTTTTGTTAAATCGTTGAACAGCTTCAATATGATCCGGGTGGGCATGGGTACATATAATCAAACCGATATCTTCAAGGGTTAAGTCTAATTTCATAAGTCCTTGTTGCACGTGATCAAAAAGGTGAGTGTGCCCGGGATCAATGAGAATGCGGGTGGGCCCGTCAATTAAATAGGTGTTACAGTTGTTGGCGGACATCGATTTCCACATAAATCCGTGGATGTTGTTAGTGATCTGCATTTTTCTCTCTCTTTAGTGTCCATCCATAAATGGTCTTTTTCCCGATGAACTTCGTTCTCCGCGGGTTTCCGACTGCGGCGTACTTTGTGTACGCCTCACCGAAAACCCTTGTGCGGCCTTGCCCATCGAAAAAAATCCTCATTTATGAATTGGACACTTAAATTTGTTTTCCCCGATCGTAGATGGAAACTATTTATCTTTTTCCATGTTGAAAGGATGAAATATTTTCAGGAAGATTTACCATATGCGTTCCTTGAAATTCAAGGCAGCGGCCGATGTAATATGCTTCAGGCAGCTTTTTTTTAACATTTTCAAATACATCATCCGGACATGCAAACAACAGTTCGTAATCTTCTCCTCCGGCCAGGATCATTTCTTCAGGTTTCAAGTGGTACTTTTCGCAAAATGGAACAAGTGCCGGGTGGAATGCACTGGACCTTAAATCGAGTTCTATTGAAACTTCAGAAGCTTCCGCAACCCTTTTTGCATCACCGGCAAGGCCGTCGCTGACGTCAATAACACAGCCCACCTGGTTTTCGGCCAGCACATGGGCAGCATCAAATCGGGCTGACGGGGATTTGAATTTTTCAATCAATTCTTTAAACGCATCATCTTTTCGGATAAGTGAAAATAGACCGGCACGGGCAAGGCCCAGCGGCCCCGTGCAATAGAGCCCATGGCCGGGGAGCGCTGCGGAACGCCTTGGAAAGATGTCGTCACGTCCAAGACCAACGGCGAAAAGATCTAATGTCACTTCAAGCCCGAGGGAAATATTGCCGCCACCCAATGTGCAGTTGTGTTTTGCAAGCGATTTTTTAACACCCTTGTAGATGGTTTCGACAATTTGGTCTGAGATATAATCCGGAAGCCCAAGGTTGACAAAAAGACTTACAGGCGTTGCATAAGAAGCTGCTAAGTCGCTGAGTGCAACTTCAACGGCTTTGCTTCCCACCTCTTGGGGCGTCTGCCAGTCAAATCTAAAATGAACCCCCTCTTTTTGTGTGTCTGTTGTGATGACAGGACGATCTAATGACTTCAGGAGACAGGCATCATCTCCTGGGGCGACGTCTAAATATGGGTCTGCCGGCATATTTTTAATCAGTTTCTTGATCAACGCGAACTCATCGTTCCACGGTGAAACAACCGTGGAAGGGGGAACGCATCCGCAGGCTGAAGAGACCTGCAAAGCCTTTTGAAAAGGGTCCTTTGCCCGGGTGATGACGCTGATGACCGCAACGCCCGCAGCACCTTGCTTGATACAGGATGCAGCGGTGGTCTCATCAATACCCCCGATGGCAACGACTGGAACCGGAGATGCCGTTGCAACAGCATTTAATCCTGAAAGACCAACAACTTTTTTTGCATCCCTTTTTGTCCGGGTTGAAAAAACAGGGCCTGTGCCGATGTAATCACAACTTGACAGATCCGTATGATGGAGCTCATCCTTATTGGATACGGACATTCCAACGATGGACTGTATTCCTAAAATACGTTTGGCCAGGGTCGGATCTTCATCTTCCTGACCCAGGTGAACCCCGTCAGCTGAAACTGCCTTGGCAAGGAGGATGTTGTCATTGATAATAAAGGGAACAGCATTGCATTTACAGATGTTTCTTATGGCGGCGACATCTTCGAAAAACCGCGAAGAAAAAGATTTGTTGCGGTATTGAATGATTGTTGCTCCGGCACGTATGGCGCTCTGTACCTGCTGTATCGGAGGAAAACCGGGAACATCTTCATCGGTAATAAAATAGAATCGCAGAGCTCTTTTTAATTGATTAATCAGCATCTTTGTTATAGTTCACAAAACGGGTTGAAAATTCGGTAACATTTTAGCCTTTTGGAAACATTACCGCTTCAGGTATAATTAAATCGTTTTGTTTTAAAGGACTAAACTATTACAACATTCGCATGTGAATTATCACAAATCGATATCCTTGCAAACCTTAAATTCCAATTTTACAAACGATGCCTAATATGTTGAACAACAAAGATGTTATACTATGCGACTGAAACTATGCCCATGCAAACAGAATTTTCCGATTGACATTGATCTTGTTGCCGGCCTAATCGCCAAAACGCAAAAACAAAGCGGTGAAATACCCTGGTGTGAAGGTGAGAAAACAGACCCGTGGGACCATGTAGAGGCTGCAATGGGGCTTAGCATCGGCGGATATCTCGAGGAGGCGCGGCGTGCATACGAGTGGTTGGCTCAAATACAGCTCGATGATGGAAGCTGGTATACCGCTTATGTAAATGGTGTTCCTATCGACAGGACACGGGATACGAACTTTTCATCCTACATTGCTGTGGGTGTCTTTCACTACTACCTTATCACCGGTGATTTGATTTTTCTGAAAAAGATGTGGCCGACGATAAAATCGGCCATAAACTTTGTCCTTGACCTGCAAGCGCCCGACGGCGAGATCTTTTGGGCAATAAGCCCCCAAGGGAGGATTGATTCCACAGCGCTACTAACCGGCTCCAGCTCCGTTTATATGAGCATCAAATGTGCTCTGGCCATAGCAAAATTGCTCAATGAAAATATGTCTGTGTGGGGAAAAGGGCTGGTTAGGTTGAGACATGCCATTGTGAATTTGCCTGATCGCTTTAATAAAGACAAATCCCGATATTCAATGGATTGGTTCTATCCCATCCTGTCAGGGGCAGTTACCGGGCGAAAGGCACAGCAGCGAATCGATAAATTTTGGGATAAATTCGTCATTAAAAATAAGGGCGTTCGATGCGTATCGGACCGGCCCTGGGTGACGGTTGCGGAAACATGCGAGCTTTCATTGGCGTTATCTGCCATAGGCAATATGCATCTTTCAGAAACAGTGTTTAGCTGGATTCAGAAGAGAACCAACTCAGACGGGTCATACTGGTGCGGGTTTACATGCCCGGACATGACCATTTGGCCAAAATATAAAAGCACATGGACCAATGCCGCTGTTCTGATTGCAGCGGATGCCATTTACAGGCACACAAGGGCATGTCGACTTTTTAATCACCGGTTCTGGATGGAAAAGTTTGAAGTGCCTAAAGTGAACTAAAGTTAAAAAAGGTTGTGCCCGTCGGCCCGTCATGCCGGTTTGCCCGTGATTTAATACCGGCCAACTGGTTAACCGGCTAACCAGAGATAGACACTTTTAACTTCTATGGTTTTGAGTAAAACAGCCCCTTTCCCCGTAAACAACCGGGATCTACGACAGGGGCAAACCAAAGCCTGGTCCTCCCCCGCGTAGCGGGATCTAAGATGGGCCAAGCCTGTCTTGCATCGCGCGGGATTCTCTACTCATTGGAATTGTTGTGTCTATAGGCATGGGATTCTCCAAGAGCCTTTGTAAGAATCCGATTTCCTTTGGGCGTCAAATATAAAAGCAGTCTATTTTCTTTGTTTAATCTCTGCTCAACAAAACCTTTTGCCATAAGTGATGAGAGCGTCTCATTAATTTTTTCGTTGATCAATTCAGGATCTTTCAATAGATCCACAAGACTGGTATGTGCATGCTTTTTGCCGGCAATCGATCTGAGTATTTTGAGTTCACTTGCGGACATTCCGGTCCGATTCATTTTATCCTTTAAAAATTCCCGTTGAGACGTTTCGAAACCAGATTCTGTTTTAATGGGAATGATAATGGTATTGTCTTTTTTATCTTTGTCGGTTTTCTGTGATTGTTTAACAAATACAATTTCTTTAAACCTGCATAAAACAAAGGCGAAAATAAGACAGATGCCGTTAAAGACCAGCAGATTGATCGGATTTTTTTGTGCTGTGGCCAGCAGATTGCTGGAGATGATATTCAAAAAGAGGGGAACGGTTAAAGCTGCGGCAAGTCCCAGCAAACAGCGACCAAAGATCGCTTGTAATACCCTTGGTTTCTGATTTTCGCTGAAGAAATAGTTCGTTAAACCCGCCAATATTCCGGATATTACCATGATGCCCAACACCAGGATTAAAAAAGTGCCTGAATAAGATGTCAATTCCAGCGTCTCTTTTGCCATCTGACCATCCATCTATATTCTCCAGTTATTTTTAAGGGTTCTTCTCCAATTTAGTTGGAGAAGAGGGTCCAAGGATTCAAGGGGCCAAGGATTCAAGGGCTTGTTTTCTATAGACTTTATCAGCGCCTTTAACATTCTTTCAATTTTTGCGATGTCTTTTTTTGTAATGCTTTAGCATTTCACTCGAACCCTCGAATCCTTGACCCCTTGTACCCTCTGGGATCACACCTACTCAATTGGAGATGCCCCACTTATTTTGCCCTAATTAACTACAACTAATCGGGAGATGCTCCTTTTTAAGAGATTAGAAATCTACCCAAACTTCAAGCAGACCATTTTGTGCCCCTGGATATTTGCGACTTAAGTTAATGACTTTGATCTTGTTTTCATTAAGATTCTTAACAGATTGAACAAATCCGGTTAAATGTTTTTTTAAAAGGAATGCGCCTTTTCTATCTTGATCATGAAAGAACCGAATATCTTGACTCTTATAGTTAACCTTTTGAATCCCGGAGACCTCGAACCCATTTTCTTCGAGAAAAGCAGAAAAATTTTCCATTAGCTTTTTATTTTTAATATCCGAATAATGCAGATATACCGTGTATTTTTTATGTTGTACACTGTGTTGAGGTTTATTTGATTCAGTCGCTTTTATCTTAGAAGATAAAGGTGGCGTATTGCCGGTCTTGGTTTTTTCATTTAAAGCATTTACTGTCTCAGTTAATTTTGTAATGTCTGAATTTATCTTTTGTAGATCGGACATTACAACATCCGTTTTTTCCAGAAGCGTTTCCGACGTCACAGAAATTTTGTCCGTTTTTTGCCAAGCCAGGCTAATGATCAAAAGTGTGACACTGACACCAATCAACAAACCCGCAAGTAGCCACAGCCAGGCAAATCGTTTTTTAAGTGACAGTGCAACCGATTTTGATAACGTGTTAACGAGCAGCTTCAGCTCATTGACAGAGATTTCAACATTTGATGGGTCGTTAGTCATTTTTATTTTCGCCTTTTTTGATATGTATCAAAAAAAGATGAATATATCTGGGATCGAGATCGTTGCGGGGTACGTTCCCGTATTCGCTTTCGATTTCACTGAAAAGATTTTCAAAAGATTGCCCCAGTCTCTGGGAAATCTCGTAATGCACCAGTCCCGTCTTGCTTGATACCCAGTCTAAAAAGGATTCTTTTATCGATAGACTCGTTTTTCGCGGCTGTTCTTTACCGGCCCAAAGATCATCAAAAAAACCTCGGAACTCATCAAAGGTCAGGGGAATAAGTTCTTCCGACAGCCCTAAGGTATGCCTGGCCCAGAGGGTCAATATAAAATTTTTGCATGTCAGATAACCCTTCGTTGCTGGATCGGGTTCTATTGAAATTAAGGAAAAAAGCTCATCAAAAG
Organism: uncultured Desulfobacterales bacterium; assembly: GCA_937998305.1. Lineage (GTDB taxonomy): Bacteria > Desulfobacterota > Desulfobacteria > Desulfobacterales > UBA11574 > UBA11574. The sequence continues at coordinate 29,173 of CALLDL010000149.1, forward strand.
CAATAATTTCGTTGAGTATAGTTTCTGTTTTTTTGATGTCGTCAATGGAAATAAATTCTCTGTAAAGTTCTCCTGTTTTATAGTTGTCGTAAAACAACGGCTTTTTAATCAGAAGTCCTCCCAGCACACCCATCCATTCTTCGCCCCAGAAGCCCAGAAGTAATCCCTCGCTGCTGAACCAGCTCTTTTGCAGCCACCTTTCGGCCCGCCATTTCAGCTCTAGAGCAAGTCCGAATCCTACTCTGAAAATACTCGAAAGCGGAAAGTTTTGCATCAGAGTGGTGTAATGTTCGGCATCGCGCTCACCCTTGTCTTCGGTAAGCTTTTCAAGTCCGATATTCAAATAATCACAAGCTTTTTTGACGATGCTTATAAGTTCGTCTTTTTCCCGGATGGTTTTCTGATCAGCGGAAATAATCCGATTGCAAAGGCCGGCAAATTCGGATTGAATCTGCTCCAAAACATCATCCGCTTTAATATTTTTCAAAGCGACTGTAAAATGATTTTCTTCTTCTATAACCCCTGTATGATATAGCGGAACAGGAAAAAAGAGTTTTTGATCCGGGTCTTGATTGATGAATTTGTTTTCTTGTATTTTAAAATCGCGAACTTTCATCGGCTGGTAGATGCCAATGGCTTCTTCATACGGCAGAAATCCTTTTTCAGCCAGTCTTACATTTCGTAACCTGTAGGTTTCCTCTTCAGACTCGGCAGGTATGACGTTGGAAGACTCTATCAACACTTTTTGATATGCAATGTGATCATTGTCTGCGAGGGTTTTGAGATATCTTGAAAGAAAGGCATTGCGATGTTTTTTATTGGTTTCATAGGATTCATCCCCATCTGATTCAAAAGCAATCGGTTCGTCGAGAAACCTTACATAGAAAATATCGTCCAATGTAATAAATGCGTCACCAAGTTCGGATGGATCCTGATCGGCATCTCTGATTTTTACTTCGATGTTTTTGAATAGATAAAAGTTGATGAATTCAACTTTTTGATCCAGAGACCACTTTATAAAGCGATTCGGATCGACTTTAAATAGAAGGTCAAACCATCTTGTAATTGATGGAAGTTCAATTCGATCCTTTTCCCAAACTTCAAGATCAACAATATATTCCCACTGCTTGTTGGATGCCAGATATAAAAGTGGGTGGGAATCTTCAATTCCGATGTTGTGAATTAAAAAATAAAAATCTTCTTCTGAAAATGAATGGACAAGAGCAGTGGATTGTGTCGAGTTTAAAATGGAGTTAAGCATCTCTTCAGGAGGCAGAGATAGAAGTTCTTTTCTTTGCCGGGCCAGATTTTCAATTCGAGCAATAATTTTTTTATGTTCTATTTTTTCGTTCATTGCTTGTTTAGCCTTAATAAAAACCACGGTAACACTTTAGCCTTTTGAAAACAATACCTGAAGCTCCTTTGAAATCGGTTTGTTTTAAAGGACTAAACTATTACAAACCATGTAATTTTGCTTCTATTTATTTCGTCATAAAAAACCTGGTCCTCTGGGCCAGGTCAGAGTTCTCTGGCTCTGCCAAAAGAATTGATGCAAGAGTTTGAAGTGAACTAAAGCCCGCCCTGGTGCGCATCGCTCATATCTTGATATGACCTATGTACC
>CALLDL010000150.1 GCA_937998305.1 uncultured Desulfobacterales bacterium
TATTTCCAAAACCGATATTCAAGAGATTCTGATCCATTTGAGTTACCCCTATCCTAACCCGGCCAAGCCGGAAAAGTTACAAGTGATCTAAAGTTAAGGAGTCGCTACGCTCCGGCTGCTTATATTAAATTGATAAAATTCCACAACTTTAGTCACTTTAGTTCACTTTAGTCACTTCACACTTGATAAGTTTAGATTTTTTTTGCCACAAAAAACACAACATTCACAATTAAGGTACTAACTTGACCGATTACCATTCTACTCGTTCTATATATTCGGTTAGCCGTTTACTTTCATTAAGCAATACTTCCAGCACTTGATTTGCTTCGTCCATGTTTTGGCTTCTCCCAATCTCTTCCAGCGACTTTGCAGCAGAAGAAACTCCATATGCACTCAGATTGGCAGCTGCGCCTTTTAACTTGTGGGCCTGTTCGGCCAGCGCCACCGTATCTGTACCGGCAACGGCAACCTTTAATGATTCAATCTGATCCGGAAGCCCCTGAACAAACTCTCCAAGGAGCATTTTAAGAAAATCTTTGTCCCCCATAGCCCGCTCCAGAGCATTTTCAAGGTCTAAGGGTTGTGTTTCTTCCGATGTTTCAGGTTGCACGTGTTCTTTCTGAACCTCAGCCTCCGGGCTGGAAGCATTTTGTTCAACCCGGGTCCACTTTTCAATCTTTTCCAATAGTTCCTCCGGATTGATGGGCTTTGGTGTGTAGTCATCCATACCCGCCGCGATGCATTTCTCACGGTCCCCTTTCATGGCATGGGCCGTCATGGCGATAATAGGTATTCTCCCCGATCGTGTTGAAAATTGAATCTCAGAATCCGTAAGGTCTTCTGAGTCATTTTTATTGAGTTTTACCTGTTGAGCCTTAAGTTCCAATTCGCGTATTCGACGCGTGGCCGCATACCCGTCCATCACCGGCATCTGTATATCCATCAACACAATATCGTAAGGAACCTTCTCCAGCGCCTGTAATACTTCCTGACCGTTTCCTGCTGCATCGGCTCGATAACCGAATTTTTTAAGAATATGTAACGCTACTTTCTGGTTGGTGGCATCGTCTTCAGCCAACAAAATGCGAACCCCTTGTTTCTTATTATCAGCCAGAGAGTGACGTGTAACAATGGTGGCATCTTGCGGCTGTTTTTTCTCTTTCCATATTTTCGCTGTTGCAGCGAGGCAGTCGTACAACTGGGATTGTTTGATCGGCTTGGTCAAATAAGCGGCAAAACCAATCTTCTTTAATCGGGCCACGTCACCCCGAACCCCCATGGAACTTACCATGATGAGAATGGTGTCTGCCAGATCCGCGTCTTGTTTGATACTGCGCCCCAATTCCTCCCCGTCCATTTCCGGCATCTGCATGTCAATAATTCCTATCTCAAAAGGATCCCCCGCTTCTTGGGCGCTCCGCAGTTCATCTATTGCCTGGGTTCCGCTGGAAGCTTCACCATAACGACATCCCCAAGACTTGAGCTGCTCCCTGTAAACCTGCCGGTTGATTGCATTGTCATCTACAAACAGGATTCGTTTCTTGCGAATATCCTCAAGAATCATCAAAGTCTCACGATCCTCGGGCTGTTTTTCTATTGCCACCGTAAACCAGAACGTGCTGCCCTGGACTTCTTTACTGTCAACACCGATACGCCCTTCCATCAATTCCGTAAGCTGCTTGGATATGGCCAGTCCCAGACCGGTGCCGCCGAAATTACGAGAGGTGGAACCGTCTACTTGTGAAAATGACTTGAACAAACGGTCCATGTCCTTTTTTGATATGCCGATACCGGTATCGCTTACGCTGAAATGGATCACGACCCGGTGGGCGTCCTCTTCTTCAAGTATGGCCTTTAGCGTCACCTCACCCGAATCTGTAAACTTAATGGCATTGCCCAATAGATTGATCAAGATCTGTCTTAGCCGTCCAGGATCTCCACGTAGCAAAGAAGGTACCTCATGATGGACGATGGAAGCAAATTCCAGGCCTTTTTCATAAGCTTTAAGGCTCATGAGTTCGCTCACTTCCTCAAGAGTAATTCTCAAATCAAAATCGATGACCTCCAGCTCGAGTTTGCCGGCTTCGATTTTGGAGAAATCGAGAATATCGTTGATGACCGTCATCAGAGAATCGGCGCTCGTTCGAATGGTCTCGGTAAACTGGCTCTGCTCGACGTCGAGACCGGTATCCATCAGCAGATTTGTCATACCGATAACACCGTTCATGGGTGTGCGAATCTCATGACTCATATTGGCCAAAAACTCGCTTTTTGCGATACTGGCCGCCTCAGCAGCATCCTTGGCCTTTTTAAGTTCAACCTCGGTATGCTTACGATCGGTAATATCCACAACGGTTCCGGTATACCGCGTTCCGGTGTCGGAAAAAACAGGGGAAGAGCGAAGGTGAATCCAGCGCTCATCGCCTTTTGGAGTAATGACCCTACAATCTTTTGAAAACGCCTTTAGGTTTCTTAATGTCTGTTCCCATTGTTCAGATACGGATTCTCTGTCGTCAGGATGCAGAAATTCTCTCCAGTCACTCATAAGACTTTCAATGAGAGATACTCCGAAAATTTCCTGCCAGCTTGTGTTGGTATACAGGCATTCGCTCTTTGCATCTGTTTCAAATATTCCAACCGGCAATGTCTCAGAAATCAGGCGAAACCGATCTTCACTCTCATTCTGTATATCACACGATTTACTGGATTTGGCGACCTTCCCTTCCAACTCTATAATTCGCTGTTCCAATTCTTCATATGAAGGTCTATCATCACTCATGATATTATTTTATTCCAAAGGTTTATCCTACCTAAGTTGAGCGATTTTCAAGTTTGCCGCAGATGCAAGGAAGATGTTGTATCGCTATAGTCGCCTATGCGGAACGGCATCTGACGCAGTAGATGCGGTGAAATTGGAAATCCCACAGGGTTTCAAATTATTGAAATTCAAAATGTCAGAATACCTTAAAAATATTGTTAAATTCACCATTTCAAAAATTTGAAACGCTCAGCTTGGGTCCTAATCATATGAGAACATCTCAATATCATCAATTATCGTCACTTCTATCCAAAATCTTTAGCCCGAATTTCTTAAAAAACCAGGCGATTAAGATACAAAGCAGCTAAAAGATGGTAAAGGTTTAAGTGTTTAAAAGATTGGACGGTGCAAACAGATGGTTTGTAGGTCTTGATTCGATGCAAAAAATATGTCATTTCTTAAACATGCCGCCAAAAGTAAAGATCCAGACCCAGATGACCCGGCTTTGATATAACTTCTGGAAGGGGCTGTTTTACTTAAAGCCTTACAAGTTAAAAGTGTCTATCTCTGGTTAGTCCCGCAATGCGGGATTAGCCAGTTGGCCGGTATTAAATTACGGGCAAACCGGCATGACGGGCCGACGGGCACAACCTTTTTTAACTATAGTTCACTTCAAACTCTTCCAGCGATTCTTCTGGCATAGACATAAATTTTTGACATAGCTCAGCGGACCGGATTTTTTATGACTAAATAAATAAGAAATTCCATAAGGATCGTATCGATGACTGGAGCTGATAAAATTCAAGGCAAAAAGCTGATCAGACTTATGGAGCAAGTAGAACGTGAAAAAATTAGGCTCTCAATGAGGCTTGTGGGGCAAAACTATGAAAGACTTACGATGATTACCCGCATCCCAATGGACAAAAAAGCATCTTTTTTTGCCATTGATCCACCCAGAGATTTCAAAAATACTGTTGCAAAATTAGGCCCATGGGAAATCCACTTCAATTTCAATGGCCCGGACAATCTCGAATACGTCTTCACCACGTTCGGAGGAAAATTTGCCGACAATGAAACACGGATACCATTTCCTGATTATATTGAGCGGTTACAACGGAGAAGGCATTTTCGATTGTCAGTTCCTACAGGTACAAAGCTGTTTTTTGAATTTGATCAGGTCCAGCGAGAAATTAGCCTGATGAACATCAGCATGCGGGGAACCCTCGGCCTTCTGAAAGCGTTTAACGGAAAAGATCAAAAAAAGCCGATTTTAAAAAAAGAAGATTATCTCAAAAACATAGAAATTGTATTTCCGCCTGACACAAAAAACAACGAACAAAAATTAAGGATAAAGAAAGCCATTATAAGGCGTGCCGAACACGACCGGCAAAAACAAATGGATCTTTACGCATTTGAATTTGTGAGCATTGACAGAGATCAAGAAAAGATGCTCATCGAAATCATTTACAATCTACAAAGGTTGTTTCTCCAAAAAAAATAAAATCGTGTAACGATTTTATGAAACTCCCGCTCGCTGAAAGCGAGACGGGATCTAATAAGCAAAAGGTTTACCCGCCGGCGGGCTAAAATTACTATCCCCGTTTTCTCGCACCGAAAACGGTATCTGCGAAAAGCGGAATTTCCGTACTTTCGTTTTAAAAAGGATCTTATCATTTATTTGAATTCATCCCTGGCTGTCCCTAAAATCGAGGTTTCCGCTTCGATCCAACCCCGAACGGTCGGGATCTCCACTGCGTTCCGACAAGCAGTAGGGAATTCAAATTTAAAATTGACCTAAAAATGAAAAAAACAATCAAAGTATCATTAGTTTTTTTAATTCTCATTGGTTGTGCTACTCCATATCAGGGAGCTGGTATAGGCGGTGGAGATAGTGATACACAGAAATATAACCTAAAAGCGACATCCAGACATGACATCGAAACGAGTACAGAAGAAAAAATAAGGGCAGATAGTCGGAAACAGAACATTTTAGACCAAGCAGGCCGTTTGAGATCATTTTTGTTTTTGTATTGCCGGGCATATGAAAGCAAGGATCTTGACAAATTTTCCGCTTTTTTTGCTCCTGATGCCACTGAAAACAACAGGGCTTTTCATGAATTTTTGCCAAGATATCGCAGAAACTTTGAAAGGATAGAATCATTTAAATACCGAATTGATATAGATTCCTATTCGTTAGCTGCCGACACAGGCAACATTGAGGTTAAGGGAAAATATTTCATCCAATACCTTTTGCATGACGGAACCTGGAAGGAAAATAACGGAATTATTTCAATGGAGCTCATCGAGAGCGGCAATTCATATCTGGTGAAGCGACT
>CALLDL010000151.1 GCA_937998305.1 uncultured Desulfobacterales bacterium
GAGATGGTGATGCCCGGAGACAATGTGACGATCGCAGCGGAGTTGATAACGCCCATAGCGATGGAAAAAGAGCTACGGTTTGCCATCAGGGAAGGCGGCCGGACGGTTGGCGCCGGTGTGGTCAGTGAGATTATCGAGTAACAGCTGAAGGAGTCTGCTGGTGAGAATTATTGTTACACTTGCATGTGGTGAATGCAAAAGAAGAAATTATACGACGACCAAAAATAAACGTACAACACCGGACAAGCTGGAATTCAGTAAGTATTGCAGATTTTGTAGGAGACATACTTTACATAAAGAAACGAAATAATTGATTTCTTTATGGGACAGTTTGAAAAACATGGTTCGTTTATTTTAAAAAAAATGAGTATTCGAAACGGTAACATGCAGGCCAGTAGCTCTAACGGTAGAGCGTCGGACTCCAAATCCGGGTGTTGGGGGTTCGAATCCCTCCTGGCCTGCCAAAAATTGGCAATATTAAACCTGTAAAAATAATGGCACGTATACAGAGAAAGAAAAAACAAAGAGCAAAGAAAAAGAAACAGCAGAGTGCCGAAGGGGTGGCATCGCTAGGGCCAGGAAATGATGCAGTTGAGAAGAAGGCTGAATTATTAACAGGTTCTGTTAAAAGTATAAAAGCAAAAGCCTATTCATCCAGACAAAAATCTCTAACAAGAAAAAAAGCTGAGCCGGGGAAGTTAAAAGGGTACATAGATAAGGGGCTTCAGTTTCTCAGAGAAGTCAAGGTTGAGCTAAAAAAAGTCGTATGGCCATCGCGCAAGCAGACCATTGGTTCCACGGTGGTTGTGCTTATTCTGGTAATGATAATATCTGTTTTTCTCGGGATGGTTGATATCGGTTTGTCAAGCCTGATCCGTGTGGTTTTAAAATAAAATGGGGAGAGGATAAAGTTGGCGCTTAAATGGTATATAGTCCATGTTTATTCGGGGTTTGAAAGCAAGGTCAAAGTCGCCCTGGAAGAGCGAATATCGTCTTCTCTTCAGCCCGAGAAATTCGGTGAGGTGATTGTTCCTACTGAGGAAATCGTTGAACTTGTTAAAGGTAAACGAAAAACATCGTCTCGTAAATTTTATCCGGGGTACATATTGGTCAGGATGACCCTTGATGATGAAACATGGCACCTTGTAACAAATACTGCCAAAGTTACCGGGTTTCTTGGTGGTCGAGAGAAGCCGACACCTATATCAGATGATGAGGCACAGAAAATATTGAATCGAATGGAGGCTGGAAAACTAAAACCACAGCCAAAATATTTTTTCGAGACCGGAGACGAGATCCGTGTAATTGACGGGCCTTTTAAAAACTTTAACGGCGTCGTTGATGAAGTTAATCCTGACAAGGGTAAAATAAGAGTTCTTGTTAGTATCTTCGGTCGTTCAACGCCTGTGGAGCTAGAATTTGTGCAGGTCACGAAGCTATGATTCAAACAAAGGACCATTCATTCAGATAACGGATAGCGAACGCGAATAACATATCATCGAGTTGTGGCTTAATTAGAGTATTAATGACGCCCTTGAAATAATCCTTTTGAAATTTCAGGAGGGCAAGCAGAAAGACAGGAGCAACAAGAAAAAATGGCAAAAAAGGTTATGGCACAGATAAAGCTGCAGGTTGCAGCAGGCAAGGCGAATCCGTCGCCACCCATTGGTCCCGCGCTGGGGCAGCATGGTGTGAATATAATGGATTTCTGTAAGGCTTTTAACTCCAGGACGGCCAATGATGAAGGCATCATTACACCTGTTGTAATTACGGTCTATCAGGACAGATCATTTACTTTTATAACCAAAACACCTCCTGCCTCTGTGCTTTTAAAAAAAGCGGCAAAAATAGCAAAAGGTGCCGGTGATCCAAAGCGCGAAAAAATCGGCGAAGTTACACGGCAACAGCTCGAAGAGATTGCCAAGCAGAAAATGATTGATTTAAACGCAAATGATTTGGATGCTGCCTGTAATATTATTGCCGGTACGGCCAGAAGTATGGGGATTGAAGTTGTTTAAAAAAGGAGTGAACATAAGATCATGCCGAAGCGGGGTAAAAAATATTTAGAATCACGTAAAAAGACAAGCACAAAGGTAAAACACAGTTTCATCGAAGCCGTTAAAATAGCAATAAATTCATCGTATGCTAAATTTGATGAAACAATTGATGTTGCGGTTCGACTTGGCGTCGATCCAAGACATGCTGATCAAATGGTTCGCGGTACTGTCGTTTTGCCCAATGGCCTTGGCAAAGAAGTTAAAGTTCTCGTATTTGCTAAAGGAGAAAAAGAGCAAGAGGCCTTAGATGCAGGTGCGGATTTTGTCGGGAACGATGATTTAATAGAAAAAATTAAAAAAGGATGGTTCGGTTTTGACAAAGCTGTTGCAACACCTGACATGATGGGGACTGTGGGAAAAATAGGAAAGCTTCTCGGCCCCAGAGGGCTCATGCCCAATGCAAAAGTCGGAACTGTAACTTTTGATTTGGCCAGAGCGGTCAAGGAGATCAAAGCAGGTAAAATTGATTTCAAGGTTGAAAAAGCCGGTATTGTCCACGTTCCAATGGGTAAAGTTTCTTTTGGCGCAGATAAGATCGTGCAGAATGCGTCTGTCTTTTTAGAAACGATCCTTCGACTCAAACCGGCTTCCAGTAAGGGAACCTACCTGAAAAGTATCGCCGTTTCAACGACCATGGGACATGGCATTAAGATTGATGCGGCCAGTGTCAAGGACTTGTTCAAATAATATCGTTACTTTGATGAACCTAAAAGTCTTGATTCTACCATCTCTAACATAACCAAATCGAGAGGATTTTTGCGTAATTTTTTATTTAAGAAATTCTTGAACTCACTGAAATTGTCTGATTTTAATTCTAAATTCTATTTCGAGGCGGAGAAAGCCTGTTTTAAGAACTTAGTAACCTTGTATTGATGGTGTCTTTTTTTCAACAGGTTAAGTTAATATCAATATTTCTGTCAAAGACCGTAGGTGCACTTGTTCGTGTTTAATCGGCGATGTCGGCCTACCGAGACATTTTATTTTAAAAAGTTGTTCCTCCGGTTTTTTACAGATTAAGAAAGGAGGTGTTTGAACTTGTGCGGATAGATAAAAAGAAAGAGATTGTAAAAGATCTGCATGAAAAGTTTCTGAGGTCAAAAGTTGTCATCGTAACAGATTATAAAGGTCTTGATGTTACGACGATCAATAGCTTGCGAAGGAAGCTTGGAGCGGAAAAAATTGAATATAAGGTGGTAAAAAACTCGCTTCTTATCAGAGCTTCTGAAGAGACCGATATCGCATTGATCAAAGATTATTTTAAAGGTCCGAGTGCTGTCGCCTTAAGTTACGATGACCCGGTTGCACCGGCAAAAGTGCTGACAAAGTTTTCGGAAGAGCATAAACAGCTTGAAATTAAAACCGGTGTTTTGGACGGCAAAGTGCTTGATGTAGACGCAATCAAGACGATATCGACCCTTCCTGGTCGAGAAGAGCTTCTGGGGCAATTCCTTTCGGCAGCCAACGGTGTTGCTACCGGTTTTGTCCGGGTCCTTAATGCCATTCCGGTACAGTTTTTAAATGTACTTCAGGCCATCAAGGAACAGAAAGAAGCTGGCTGATTAGAATATATGGTTCGAAAGATATAAAATGTTAAAAGTTAAACTGGAGGAAAGTTAAAATGGCGGATATTACCAAAGAAGATGTAATTGAATTTATAGCAAATATGTCGGTTCTTGATTTATCTGAACTGGTTAAAGAAATGGAAGAAAAATTTGGAGTTTCAGCAGCCGCGCCTATGGCTGTTGCGGCTTTTGCTCCTACTGAAGGCGGAGGTGCCGCAGAAGAAGAGAAGACCGAATTTGACGTTATTCTTACAACATTTGGTGACAAGAAAATTCAGGTTATCAAAGAGGTCAGGGCAATTACCGGTCTGGGGCTGAAAGAAGCCAAGACTTTGGTCGATGAAGTTCCCAAACCTGTCAAGGAAGGCATTTCTAAAGATGAAGCCGAAAAGATCAAGGGGCAGCTAGAGGAAGCCGGTGCTCAGGTTGAAATAAAGTAATGTATAATAGGTAATCGGTAATGGGTAATGGGTCATAGGTGATTTAGCCTATAACCCATAACCTATAACCCATGACCTTTAATCAAATTAACATATTGGAGATGCCATGTCGGAAAGGCCTTTGGCAAACAGACGTGTAAGAAAAAACTTTGGAAAGATACCAAAGATTGTTGATATTCCAAATCTAATCGCGGTGCAACAAGAATCATTCAATCGTTTTTTACAAAAGGATGTTCCTCCGGAAAAAAGAAGAGACATCGGATTGCAAGCAGTATATAAGTCTGTGTTTCCCATAAAGGATTTTACCGGAACTGCTTCTCTTGAATTTGTGTCTTATCGCTTTGCCGAAGTGAAACACAGTGTTCAGGAATGCATGCACAGAGGAATGACCTATGAGATTCCACTCCGTATCACTGTTAGGTTGGTTGTGTATGATATTGATAAAGAGACAGGAATTACGAACATTCGCGATATCAAAGAACAGGAAATTTATTTTGGTACGATTCCCCTGATGACCGATAATGGTACGTTTATCATAAATGGGACTGAACGTGTTGTGGTAAGCCAGCTTCACAGATCTTCCGGAGTGTTTTTCGATCATGACAAAGGTAAGTCACATTCCAGCGGTAAAGTAATATATACTTCCAGACTTATCCCTGTGCGCGGGTCATGGATCGATATGGAGATCGACCATAAAGATATCGTTAATATTCGAATTGACAGGCGTCGTAAACTGCCGGTCACCATTCTTTTTAAGTCTTTTGGATTTACTTCTGAAGACATTCTGGCTTATTTTTATAAAACAGAAAAGTTCGTTATCCGAGGTAAACGGATTTTTAAGGAATTTAATGAAGATTTGTTGAGAGGACAGCGCGCCAGCCGAGATGTCAAAGATCCTGAAACTGGCGATACAATTGTTTCTAAGGGACGCGTGTTTACTAAAACTGCAATTAAACGTCTCAAGTCAGCAGGTGTCAATTTGATACCGATTAGTGTTGAAGATATTTTCAACAAGATTTTTTCTAAAACAATTGTTGGTCCTGACAAAGAAGAACCCATCGTAAAATGCAACCAGATTTTTGATGAAGAAATTTTCCAGGCCTTACGTGATGGCGGTATTACTGAATTTGAACTGCTTTTTATCGATGGTGTAACCACCAGTGACTCTATTCACAAAACGCTGCTTTTGGACAAAGTTGAAACAAAAGAGGACGGGCTCATTGAGATATACCGGAGACTCAGACCCGGAAATCCTGCCACACCCGAAGTGGCTCAGGATTTTGTTGACCACATGTTTTTCAAGTCTGCTTATTACGATCTTTCCGGTGTGGGCCGTATGAAGATTAACATTCGTCTGGGTATTAACTCATCCATTGATTTAAAGACGCTTCGAAAGGAAGATATCCTTCTTACGACGAAAACACTTTTAGAACTTAAGGATACCCAGGGGGCGGTTGATGATATTGATCATCTAGGAAATCGAAGGGTTCGTGCCGTTGGGGAGCTTCTCGAAAACCAGTATCGCATCGGACTGGTCAGAATGGAACGTGCCATTAAGGAACGGATGAGTTTACAGGAGGTCGATGCACTGATGCCTCACGACCTTGCCAATCCAAAACCGGTTTCCGCTGTTGTTAAAGAGTTTTTTGGAACAAGCCAGCTCAGCCAATTCATGGATCAGACAAATCCGCTTTCAGAGACGACCCATAAAAGACGTTTGAGTGCACTGGGACCCGGCGGATTGACGCGTGAGAGGGCCGGTTTTGAAGTCAGGGATGTCCACCCCTCTCATTACGGAAGAATTTGCCCCATAGAAACGCCGGAAGGACCCAATATTGGTCTTATTGTGTCACTTAGCACTTATGCTCGAGTCAATGAATATGGTTTTATCGAAACACCCTACAGTGTTGTTAAAGATGCCACTGTACTAAAAGATGTCAAGTTTCTTACCGCTTTTGAAGAAAAAGAACACCCTGTTGCCCAGGCCAACGCGCTACTGGACAAAGATAGGAAATATGTCAATCCGCTGGTAACGTCAAGGGTGGCGGGAGAGTTCATGATGGTCAAGGCCGAGGATATCGAACTGATGGATATTTCTCCTAACCAGCTTGTGAGTGTTTCTGCATCCCTTATTCCGTTCCTTGAAAATGATGACGCCAACAGGGCATTGATGGGGTCGAACATG
>CALLDL010000152.1 GCA_937998305.1 uncultured Desulfobacterales bacterium
GAAGACGGAGCAGATGTGTTTGTTCATCATTCTGCAATCAATGCAGACGGTTTTAAATCCCTCAATGAAGGCGACCGAGTTTCCTTTGATATAGAGCAAGGACAAAAAGGTCCTGCTGCTGCAAATGTCACTGTGATTTAATCTTATCTTCTGTGTAAAAAGGGCATTCCTTCTAATATTGAGGGGATGCCTTTTTGTTTGGTTTGATTTTATACCTTCACAATTTGTTATCATCAGACCTTAAGCCTCAATAAAGTTTGCTTACAGATCCTTTTCTTTTCATCACAATCAAAAATAACGGCCTCTTAGGTGACAGTATGGCGAAATCACGTGAGTCATTTAAAAAGCGTCAGAAAGAATTAGCAAGGAAAGAAAAGAAAGATCAAAAAAGACAACGCAAACTGGATAAAAAGGCTATAAAAGCCGAAGAGAGTCCAAATCAGTCCCAGAATGAAGGAGAAAATCTATAAGCATAGAAACCGGATCCCCACCGAACAGAGATAATGTGCCTGAACACAGCACTCTGGCAGGCGGCTAAGGTGCTACCCTTGGTATGAGTGGTGATTTAAAATAAGGGTTTATTGAGGAGGCAAAAAGATGGAAAACAGATTAGATGTTTTATTTTTGAGGTTTCAAACAAAGGGGTTTATGCCCGTTGAAATTCCAGGACTCATCAAAGATCTTTTTAATATATCAGGTAATGGTGAATATTGCACGTTAGCCGCTGTTAACCAAGAGATGGAGGATTTAGGCTGGGGGATAGAAATCGTGAATAATGTTACGTACGAATTAGTGAACGCCATGGTTCAAAATACGTAGGTTTCTTATGTAGAAAGGATCATTCATGGTAATAATTTATCCACAAATAATCTTGTCAATAAGCGATTGATCCATACCCGGAAATATTAATGCAAAATTCAGGACTTTATGCAGGAACAATTATGAAACAATATACAACCGAACAGATTAATCAAGCGGTAAACGGTACACTTAGAGGCAGCCCGACGATCATGATCACAGGTGTAGAACAAATCTCCGAGGCGACGAAAAACCAGCTGACGTTTATAGGGGAGAAGAAATACATAAAGTTATGGGACCAATCAAATGCTTCGGCTGCAATCGTCAACGATAACTTGGATATCGAACCGGGAAAGGACCGGGCACTTGTACGTGTGGCCGACGCCGATCTTGCTTTGGCAAAAGTCCTTCAACTGTATGAGCCGGGACCTCCGAAATGTGAGCTTGGTATACATTCAACTGCGGTAGTCGACTCAACCGCCGAAATCGGCGCAGGTGCTGCAATCGGGGCCGGTTGCTATATTGGGCCCGGTGTTGTTATCGGCACGAACACTAAGCTTTATCCCAATGTAACCGTACTGGATGACTCCAGCATAGGCAGTGAAACGATTATCTGGTCCGGTACGGTCATACGTGAACGATGCTGTATAGGGAATTACTGTATCATCCATCCGAATGTGACAATTGGCGCCGATGGCTTTGGTTATCGACCGTCACCCGATGGTCGAGGCTTGGTCAAGATCCCACAAATCGGTACAGTTGAGATTGGAGACGGCGTTGAGATTGGAGCAGGTAGTTGTGTTGACCGGGGTAAGTTCAGTGCCACATCGATTGGCGACGGTACGAAAATAGACAACCTTGTTCAAATCGCCCACAATTGCAAACTTGGCCGATCCTGTGTGATGGCCGGCCAGTCCGGCTTGTCTGGATCCGTAACTCTGGGTGATGGCGTTATAATGGGAGGGCGTGCGGGAGTCAAAGATCATGTGACCGTTGGTGCCGGAGTGAAGCTTGGCGGATACACTGGCGTCATAAGTGATGTGGCTCCGGGGAAAACGCTTCTCGGGAGTCCTGCCGACGACTATCGGCAGACGTTACGGCTATGGGCAGCGCAAAAACAACTTCCTGATCTTATTAAACAGATGAAGAAAAAATAGTCGCCAGTTCCCAGATTTAATTAGAAGCAGTTCTGCAAGAAGGATTGGTTTGAGGTTGTACTTATGGTAAGCGTAACACAAGGATGTGCATGGCGAAACCCAATTTTCTATTAATCGGTGCACAGAAGTCGGCGACTACCAGCATCAGTGTGATGCTTTCGCATCATCCCGATGTTTTCGTTGTCAAAGGAAAAGAGCCACATTTCTTCTCCGAAAACCGTCAGTACGCACTCGGTTGGGACTGGTACATGTCCCTATTTTCAGGCTACAATGGCGAAAGGGCTATCATCGATGCGTCCACCTCATACTCACGAATAAGCGCCTTCCCTAATACGATATCACGGATTATAAAGCATGTTCCGGACGCGAAAATCCTTTACTCAGTCCGCCATCCACTTGACCGAATGGAATCTGCTTATGTCGAATGGATGTCAACGCCAAGCCTCCTGTTCGCAAACACCTCAATAAATGATATGGTTCGAAAAAAGCCAAACATTGTCGAATCGAGCCGATACTGGAAAAATATCAGCGCATACCGGAAGTACTTTCCGGACCATCGAATCAAGATCATCTGGTTTGATGAGTACGTTACTAATCCAGATGTAGTGCTTGCCGACGTTTTCGAGTTTATCGGTGTAGATCCTTCGATTATTATCCCATACTCCCATTTATCTATTGCGTCGAGCAAGAGTATAATTAAAAAGATGAAAATGTCTGGCCGAACAACCTCGATTGATACAACATGGAACCGATCAACTCGGCAATGGACAATAGAACAGCTCGGCAATGACACAAGACAATTTCTTGAATGGTGCGGCAAGCCAGCAGACTATTGGCGAATCGATCCGAATGACAAGACGTGACCTCCTAATAAATAGGCCTTTTAGAATCAAACGTGGATAAATTGGAATGCGACATCACCAAAAAAAATCTTCTCATTCGATTTAGATTTTAGCTACAAAATCCATTTAAAACTCTGCCTGGAATCAATTGTCAAATTTCGGACCTGGCTGAAGACGCTACCGATCGTATGGAACTTGTTACCTTGTAATCGATTTTTTGACAATTATTAACTATTTTGTTGCCGTTCTTCTCTCTGTCTGAAAAATATTCAATACGATACGCAGTTCTCACTATCGAAAATCTTAAACGGCTACCTTTGTACATTCAATTCTATAGATGAGAAAACATGGATTGACGTTAAAAGTCCACGCTTTATTTTATTTGCAACCTATACCATATATTGGGGTAATGGAATCTGGCACGAAACCTGTGATATCTGGTACCTCCAACTTATCGACCAAAATGAGGGGCTAAAAAAACCTGTGATATCGTTTTCAATAGGGGCAAATCCTTTTTCAAGGGTTTTTCTTTCGTTTTTTTTCAAAAAGGCCCAAAAAATGATTGCCTAATAAAAAAAACCTGCTATAAATCCAAATCTTTTTAAAGTTCAGAAAGTTTTAAATGGTACTGAAATAAGGAGGTGATAAAGGCTAAAGCATAACGAACCTATATCAATGGTAATTTCAACAGACGCATTTTTTTTTATAATTTGTGAAAAAAATACAGTAAAAGGAGATTAACATGCGAAGACATTTTTTGTTCAGTTGTTTGATAATGGTATTATGTTTAATTTTGGCTGGTTCGACATGGGCAGAAGAAAAAAAACCATCCGGAACCATCTATATTAAATCCAAATCCGTAGCTATTGGCGTTGGGGTTACTTGGGGCAACGGTAAGTTAAATTTCGATGGCAAAGAGTATGCCTTTAAAGTTGATGGTGTCAGCGTGGTTGATTTAGGATTTTCATCCGTAGAGATGACTGGCGAAGTCTATAATTTGAAATCGGCATCTGACTTTGCCGGATCATACGCTGCAGCTACTGCTGGTGCAAAATTTGGTGATGCTGGTGGTAGTGTTACATCGCTAAAAAATGATAAAGAAGTGGTTTTGAAATTAAAGGCCAAGGGTGAGGGCATCCGACTCACGCTGGCACCAAGCGGTGTGATCATAAAGATGAAAGAATAATGCATCTCAGTGCTCTTGGAGCTCGATAGAAACTGAGCCTAAGAACATCAATACAATAAAAATAGATATACTAAACTGGCAGGGCCAGAAATGGTCCTGCCTTTTTTATGCCCAAATGTTCTGGCTTTAGCTTTTATCACATTGCATGTATCTGCTATGTATCCAACATCTACACAGTAGGTTCAGAGCTTGTGATATCAAACTATCAGAATCATAATTTAAAGATACATAACCGGAACATTAAACCGAGACCTTATCTTTTTAGAAGTCTCAATCCCATCAATCTTTTCATACA
>CALLDL010000153.1 GCA_937998305.1 uncultured Desulfobacterales bacterium
TATCCTGTTCGATTTCTATTTCGATAGCAAAATCGGGACACCGGAGTTCACAGAGCTTGCAACAGATACAATCTGTGGGTCTAGCCGGAAGTACTTTATCGTTATCACTGAGTTCCAGGACATTCTTGGGGCAAAAATGGATACATATGCCGCACCCTTTGCACCATTCACCGTTTATAATATGCTCTTTTAACTTTGGTTTTGCCATAAATTAAACTCACTCTCTTTTGTAGTTAGAACATTGCGACTATGTGATATCTATCAATAGCAAATAAACCAACACTTCTAAGGGGAATAGCCTGTCTATTACATACCGGTAAAATATGACGATAGATAAATACCTTGCATAAGCGGGTTTGAAACAATTGACTGACTCTAACAACAACTATATTATTTCGAAAGAACTCTAGAATCCCTTAAAGGAAAAATCATATCAACGGAAGCCATATCAAACGGATAGACGATTTCTAAGACAAGGTCGCCGGTTTCTCTTTTTTGATATTGCCCGATGAGGCCGGATCCAAGGATATTTTGGCCTTTCTCGTCACCGGTATCTGAGAATTTGATCCCGGCCCACGGAACGATTAGCTTCTCGCCCGGAATATAGATGGCATTGGCCGCCTTCTGAATATCATCAGGTTTGACAGAGCCTGCCTTTTCAAGGATGTAAACCCAGGTTTGCATTGCCGTAAAGGCCCTTGCGGCGGCACCGCCCATATCACTGCCCGTCCGTTTCCGTTGCTTGTAAATTGCATTCACCTGGCCAGCGATCTTCTTGATACTTGCGATTTTGGGAAGGAATACTGTCCGTGTGAGGACTCCTTCAATGTCGTAGCCGAGGGCGCTGATAAATTCAGGTTTTTCAAATCCGGCATCCTGTCCCCAGATAATTTTGGGGCTTACCTTCTGGGCCTTCAAGGCTTTCACCATAAGGATCGCATCGGCAGTGTACGAGGCAAATAACATGATATCCGGCCTGACTTCCTTTAAGGACCGAACCTCGCTGGAAAGGTCATTAGTTTTCGCCGAATACAACAGAGATTTATTGAGCTTAAATCCATATTTTTCGGATAGAGATATAATGAGTTTTGAAACGAAGGAACCCCACTCGGAATTTTCGCATGCAGAAGCGATCGTCAAAATTTTATCTTTGGGTACCGCCCGGACTCCTTTTACTTTCCCTTCTGTAAGTCCTTTCAACAGTTCAAATAAATCCTTAGTGAAACTTTGGTCGTGGGGCGTGGTGCGCCAGAACCATTGATACCCTCTTCGTGTAAGGCTCGGCGAGGTAGACGTGCCGTTGATCATGGGAACACCGTATTGCTCGCAAACTTCGCTGACTGTCTTGGTGACCGAGCTTTGATAGCAGCCCAGGATACCGTGAACCTTTTCTTCTACAATTAGCTTTTTGGCCAGATCTGCACCCAGGGAAGGGTTGCCCTTATGATCTCTGAAAATAAGTTTGATCTTTGCACCTCCCAGACTCTTAATTCCCGTACTTTTCGCCATTTCCAGATCCAGATATTGTATTCGATTATTGGCGATATCTGCGGCAAGCTGAGCGCCGATCCGAAGTCCACGACCTGCAGCGGCGGACCCACCGGTAAAGGGATAAATCACGCCGATTTTGATTGAATCCACAGCTAAAGCCAATGAATCGCCTGAAACGATTGCGAAGAAGATAAAAGCAATGACGAAAAGACCAAAACTTCGCAAATTCCTGATTATCATTTCCATAACCTCTCTTTTTTCTGCGCTGTCATCAATTTGCCTTTTTCATGGGCTGCACCGACACCCCTTCCTTTTCCAGGGTTTCATGGATGCTTCTCACCAAATCCACCGCCGATGGTGTATCCCCGTGAACGCAGAGGGTCTGCGCCTCAATCGGAATCGAAGTATTGTCAACCGCAATAACAATACCTTCGGTAGCCATCCGAAGCGCCCGCCGGGCCACCTCTTGGGGATCTTTAATCACAGCACCGGGCTCGCGCCGGGGGACCAGATTACCTTCAGGCGTGTAAGCCCGGTCAGGAAACGCTTCGTAAACCACTTTGAGGCCTACATCCTTTCCGATGCGGGTCATCATTTCCCCTTTGGCGCCGGCCAGTGCGACATACAAAAGATCCGGATCAACGCTCACGATTGCCTCTGCAACGGCACGTGCCACCACCTCGTTTACAACCGCAGTCAAATAGAGTGCGCCATGGGGCTTCACATGGCGTAATCGTGTACCGTGTATTTTGCAAAACCCTTGCAGCGCCCCAATCTGATATGCCACATAGTTGCGGATCTCGTCCGGGGTGCAATCCATATTCCGGCGCCCGAAACCCAGCAGATCAGGATATCCGGGATGAGCGCCCACGCCGACACCATGTTCGACGGCCATTTTAACGGTTTTATCCATCACTATCGGGTCTCCGGCATGCCAACCGCACGCAATATTGGCCGAGGTAATGTATTGAATGACCTTTTCATCCATACCCAATTTATATGCCCCGAAGCTTTCACCCATATCACAGTTGAGATCGATCTTTTTCATAAAAGGACCCCCTTCGGTAGTTAAAGTGCTCGAAATTTGTTATAACGAAAATGCCTGAAAGGCCTCTAAATCACCGCCTATTTGGCCGCCATTAGTTTTGGCAGGAACAGCGCAATTTCCGGAAAAACGGTTACGATGGCCGTGGTCAGAAGCATCAGCAAGAAAAAGGGGAACGCATATTTTGCAATCTGCATAATAGGCTCATCCGTCAACCCCTGAATAACAAACAAATTAAATCCAACCGGAGGTGTAATCTGGCTGAGCTCTACCATCAGAATCAGATAGATGCCGAACCAGATAGGGTCGAATCCGGCCGCAGTGACCATGGGTAGTGCGATTGGGAGGGTCATCACAACGATGGAAAAACCATCCAAAATGCAGCCTAATATCACATAGACCACGCCCAAAAGTATCATAAGCGTATAAGGTGAAAGATGCATTTGGGTTATGGCAGCGGTAAGGGCCGCGGGGATACCCAAAAAGCCCATAACCCTGGACAAAAAGCTCGCTCCTATTACGATCAACATGATCATGGCATTGGTTTTCACGGCCCCCATCAAACATTCCATCATGATTTTAAAATTCATGCTGCGGTTGATAAACGCAAATATGGTTGCGCCGAAAACGCCTATGGCAGCGGCTTCCGTGGGTGTAGCAAATCCTCCATAAATACTTCCCAGAACCATGATAATCAAAATCGCCATTGGGACCAAATCTTTTAAGCCCACCATACGTTCCTTCCAGCTGTAGCTTTCTTTGGACTTAGGAGCAATTTCAGGATTGCGGATACCGCGATAGATGATATAGCCCGAATAGATTCCCGCAAGGAGCAGTCCTGGAAGGATGCCGGCCATGAACATCTTGCCGATGGACACTTCCGCTAGAATAGCGTAAACAATCATGATCAGAGAAGGCGGAATGAGAAACCCAAGGGTGCCGGCTCCGGCAAGGGACCCCATGGCCAGGCTTCGATCATATTTCATCTTGTCCAGTTCGGCAAGGGTGATACGACCCACGGTGGCGGTTGTGGCGGCACTGGAACCGGATACGGCGGCAAACAGGGTGCAGGATATAATGTTCATCAGGAGCAAACCGCCGGGAAGACGGTACAGCCAGGGGACCAAAGCCTCAAAAAGCTTTTCGGAAAGACCTGATCGATACAGAATTTCACCCATGAGAATAAACATCGGCAAGGCGACATATTCCCATTTTTCGATGGTTCCCCACACCGACGAGGCCATGTTGTTCCCGGCGGGCAGGGCACTGAAAAACACCATGCCCACAAAACCGACGATGAAAAGGGAGAATCCAACCCAAATACCTGAGCTCAGGGTCAGAACTAGAACCCCGAACACCAAAAGGCACATGATCGCTAAACTTGCATCCATTATATCACTTCCTCTCCCGTCCCGATGGCCTGATAGGTTTTGACGGTGGTTGCCACCACCTGAATAAAAAAGCAGGCTGCACCGATCAGCATGATGGTTTGTGGAATCCACAGAGGCGTGTTAGTCAAGGTCCCTGAAGTCGAGTTGTAGCGGAAGGTAGCCTTTACCATCTTAAATAGATACCACCACAGATACCCCATAAAAATCGTGGTTACTCCTGAACCCAAAAAAGTGATGATTCGGGACATTTTTTCCGGCAGCAAGCCAAGCACAAGGGTAATCCTAATGTGTCCTTTTTCTTTGAGGCAATAGCCCGCACCTAGAAAAATGATGGCGGCCAGAGCGTAAGCACAATATTCATCGGCAATCAGGGTGGTCTTTTCAAAAATATTCCAGAGAAAGATTTCAACCAAAATCAGGATAGACATCAGCCCCAGTGTCACAGACGAAATTCTTGCGCTCCAGTCACTTAAATTTTCTATGATTTGAATAATTTTATTCATGGTAAGTCACCAAAAAAGTAAGCAAGGAGCGAGATCGGTGTTTCTTAGTGCCGAATCCGCTCCTTGACATAGGTATATTTCAGAAATTAACAAGCTTAACTATTTCTTACGCCCGGTGATCCTGTAATACTCGTCCAGAATCTTATGAGCATCGGCACCCGCCTTTTTAGCCCAAGTGGCACGCAAGTTTTCTCCTAAAGCATTCAGTTCTGCGCGAAATGCTTTGCTCACGGTACTGACGGTCATTCCGTTTTTCTTGAGCGTTTCCCTGCTCTTGCGATCCATGTCACCAGCCAGGTTCCACATTTCATCTTCCATTTCAGCGGCGATCTCCAGAACCGTTTCCCGGACTTTAGCCGGCAGTTTATTCCAGGCATCGATGTTGACATTGACCATATTTACAGGTCCGACGATATTGATAGGGGTAAAATACTTAAGTATTTCCCAAGCCTTGGCGTCAACGCCGGATACGGACGAGGTGTACATGGAGTCCAGCAGCCCGGCTTTCATAGCGGGATATACTTCACTGAATGGCATCTTGCGTGCAGCAATGCCGGTTGCTTTGCCAAAGGCAAGGCCCGTACCATCATATACTCTCATCTTAAGGCCCTTGAGATCGGCTTTCGAGCTGACGGGGCGTTGGGTGTAAATTCCGGAAAAAGGCCATACAGAAGTATAAAGGGTCATCTGATTGAATCTTTTAAGGTCCTTAGCATAAGCCTGTTTGGACAATTGATAAAGAAGGCGTTGTTCAAAGGCATTTGTGGATATAAATGGCTGGGCCGTCAGGGCCAGAAGTGGGGCATCCCCCTCCACCATGCCGGTGGGCACTTCGGCAATGGAAAGCTGTCCCTCGGCTACCGCACGCAGCAACTCAGGTCCCTTGAATCCCAAAGCAGATCCGGGGTGCAGCACAATGTTAAGTTCCCCGTTGGTCTCTGCCTTTACCCGGTCGGCAAAATGCTGGGCACCTTTAGAATGAAAATTGCCGATAGGATAGTTCAGATGCATATCCCATTTGGTCTTTGCCATTGTCTCGGCAACTGCACCAAAAATAAAAATTAGACCGATCATTATGTACAAAATTTTTCTCATCTTTCTTACCTCCTTTTCTATTTGGGTAAAATTTAGAAAAGCAATCCAATATTGTTAAAGATATTGAAAGCTTCTCATTATATCCGAAGATCTTTTTTCTAATTCAAGCAAAACTTTAATCAAAAAATCTTGATTGATTCGATAAATTAAGAACTCATATAGAGGATAATCCGCCTTTGAAACGTTTCGATATGTTCGAGAATTGTTCTTTTCAATTTGCTCTCGTTTCTTTCTTTTAAATAGGTAATAATATCTTCATGTTCTTGGATGATCGAGTCATAATGTGCTTTGAGAGATTTGCTTGAATCTATTTCATGAGAATATGACAAATAAGATAACCGTTTGGCCTCACTTCGGATTTCGTTTATCCATCGAACGAGGTATTCGTTGTATGAGCATTGGGCAAAATTTAGATGAAATTCATGATTGGATTTTACGAGAGAAAGAACATCCATTGCATCAATGGCCGCTTTAATGTCTTCGTTTGCCTTTTCCAGTTTAGGCAAAAAAGGGGTTGCGTCCTGACGAACAGCTAATTCTGAAGCACCGTTTTCAAGGATTTTCATCATCTCGAATGTTGCTTTAGTATTTTGTAAGGTGATCGACGGAACCATGAACCCTTTGCCAGGTTGTGATTCGACTATCTTTTCACCTACTAGACGCAATAGGGCATCTCGAACCGGCGTACGCCCCAGATCCACATGGTCCATTACCTGATTCACTTCAAGGTTTTGGCCAGGCTTATATTCAAGAGTGATGATTTTTTCATAAATTTTTTCATAGGCCACAATGCCCAGCGGTTTTTTATTGTTTGTTTTTCTTTTGTTGATTTTCACGGCTCCAAACCATAAAATATTTTTAAAATATATTTAATTAATTTCTATAATGTACTTGACACATACTATGATTATATGTCAAGTATATTTTTAATCAAAACAAAAAAAAATGCAAATTCACAGTTATTAAAGGCAGAACATCTGGGCATGAGAAAAGAATTGTGTTGTGTTTTCAAAGAAATATTTCCATAAAGGCGGAAAAAACGTGCTGACGGAAAGGAGAGAAAGCAATGAGTCCTTCAACATACA
Source organism: uncultured Desulfobacterales bacterium (assembly GCA_937998305.1). Classification (GTDB taxonomy): domain Bacteria; phylum Desulfobacterota; class Desulfobacteria; order Desulfobacterales; family UBA11574; genus UBA11574. The sequence goes on from CALLDL010000153.1 coordinate 6,611, forward strand.
AAATTAAATCGCCCCTTATGGGTACGTTTTACAGTGCACCTGGTCCCGGAGAGAAGCCGTACGTTGAAGTTGGACAGCAGGTTAATGCTTCGGATGTAGTGTGCGTTATTGAATCCATGAAGGTCTTTACTGAGCTAAGAACCGATAAGGGAGGTTTTATCAAAACGATTCTGGTGGAAAATGAAGAGCTGGTCATGAAGAACCAGGATCTTATTGAAATTGAGATCGGTTAAGCAAGCATACAAAAACCCCGTTAAATCCATAGCCCTGATATTATAGAAGTATCAGGGTCCGGTTTTTTAAAATATACGGATTTGATGCTTTAATGGGAAACCTGGTGAAAATCATATCGTTTGGTAAGTTGGCAAACCAGATGCCAGACCTTTCAATGGTAAAAGTCTATAAAAAAGGATTTGCCGGATGTTTAAGAAAATATTAATTGCAAACAGAGGCGAAATCGCACTTCGGGTTATCCGCACCTGTCGGGAAATGGGTATCAAGACGGTGGCTGTTTTTTCTGATGCAGATAAAGAATCCCTTCATGTTAAATTTGCCGATGAAGCCGTCAACATTGGTCACCCCCTAAGCCGGAAAAGCTATTTGAACAAGGAAAAAATTATTAAAGCGGCACAAGATACAAAGGCTGAAGCGATCCATCCAGGGTACGGCTTTTTATCTGAAAATGAATCTTTCGTCAGAACCTGTGAAAAATACAATTTGAAATTTATCGGTCCGGATGCTGGATGTATCGCTAAGGCCGGAAACAAATCTGATGCCCGAAAAAGGTTAAAAGAGTTGGATCTACCGGTGATCCCCGGCAGCGACGACATCATCGACTCTCCAGAAAACGCGTTTGTACTATCAGAAAAGGTGGGTTATCCGGTTATTATTAAGGCATCGGGCGGCGGCGGCGGCAGAGGAATGCGCATTGCCCACGACCAAATAGAGCTGTCCGAGGCATTACGGATTGCATCTGGAGAAGCACAGGTCGCATTTGGGAATCCGGATCTATATCTTGAAAAATATATCGAAAAACCCAGGCATATTGAAATTCAAATTATAGGAGATCAATTCGGTAACTATATCCATCTTGGTGAGCGGGAGTGTAGTATCCAGAAAAGATATCAGAAATTGATCGAGGAATCGCCATCTCCTTTTGTGGATGAAAGTTTAAGAAAGCAGCTCGCTGATGCCGCTGTTTTAATCGCAGAATCCATCGGCTATACAAACGCCGGAACCATGGAATTTCTAGTGGATGAAAATAAAAACTTTTATTTCATGGAAGTAAATGCACGAATCCAGGTGGAACATCCGGTCACCGAAATGGTAACCGGCATCGATATGGTTCAGGAGCAGATTCGAATTGCAGCCGGTGAAGAACTTGACGTTGGTCAGGAAGATATCCGATGGAACGGATGGGCCTTGGAATGCAGGATCAATGCTGAGGACCCTGACAACGATTTTATGCCGTCTCCCGGTACTGTTGAGAGCCTCATTTTGCCCGGCGGCCCCGGGGTTCGCGTGGACACCCACATCTTTCCAAATTATAACATACCCCCCTTTTATGATTCACTCATAGGCAAGGTGGTAACATGGGGAAACGATAGAGAAAAAGCTATAAAAAGGATGCAAAGAGCCCTGTATGAATTCCAGATCGACGGAATCCAGGTTACCATCCCGTTTCATCAAAAGGTCCTCCAAAACAAAGATTTTATCGCCGGTAATATTCATACCCACTTTCTGGAAGAAATTACGAATACGTAGACGTTCTAAAATATTGTTTGGACACAATTAACCTGTGTGGTGATACCTACAAGTGCGCCACGAGCGCACTTTAAATATAGAGTGTGCGCAACTGCACAAAAGATGAGGGTGGGCCCCTTGGAGCCGACTTGTAGGAGTGGGCTTCAAACCATCTAAAGCTGCGTTGGTAAAGAGCCACTTTTGCATTGTATTTAGATGTAACTATTCATCATCTCGTTTTTGCATCAAACAGACCCAGCACTTTGGTGGATCTGGGCGGTTAGAACTGAAATGACTTGAGGTGAGCGAAAGAATTTCAAAATAAGGTTCCACG
>CALLDL010000154.1 GCA_937998305.1 uncultured Desulfobacterales bacterium
TTCTATAGCGTCAATGGTCAACCCTTCCTGGAAAAACTGGTAGATATTACAGAGAAGATTAACGAATGTATGAAGGAGTGTTGCCCTGACTGTTGCAAGTAGTAACAGGCATTTTTTTTAATCCTAAATGTGCATATAAGCGCACAAACACATTAAACATTTATCACAAAGGAGATCCGAATGAAAACAAGAGAAAAAGAAGAGATTAGAAAGGCTGTTCGAGATAGTTACGGAAAAATTGCAAGGCTCAGAACAAAAGCATCAGGATTAATCCGTGCTTTATCATGCTGTGGCGAACAGCGGATATCAGACACGAAAAGATCGCCAGCTTCTTGTTGCGGAACACCGGAGTTCACACCTGAACAGATGTCCAAAGCCATGGGGTATTCGAAGGATGATCTCGAGAGCACACCCGAGGGGGCAAATCTGGGCCTTGGTTGCGGTAACCCCGTGGCATTGGCATCTCTCAAACCCGGGGAGACAGTGGTGGACCTAGGCAGTGGTGGAGGGTTTGATTGCTTTCTGGCTGCTAATGAAGTCGGAAAGGAAGGCAAAGTGATTGGTGTTGATATGACGCCAGACATGATCAGCAAAGCCAGAAAGAGCGCCCAAGACGCAGACATTGATAATGTGGAGTTTAGATTAGGCGAGATCGAACACCTGCCCGTTGCTGATAACAGCGCGGATATTATCATGTCCAATTGTGTGATCAATCTCTCCCCTGACAAACAGAGTGTTTATAAAGATGCATTTAGAGCGCTTAAGCCTGGCGGCAGATTGGCAATTTCAGATATTCTAGCGACTCGGGAATTACCTGCCGAAGTAAAAAATGATCTGGCTATGCATTCTGCATGTGTTGGCGGAGCTGCAACGGTGGAGTCTACCGTCACCATGCTGGAGCAAACAGGATTTAGAGATATAATAATTGATGTAAAGGAAGAGAGCAAAAAAATCATTAATGAATGGATGCCGGTAAGCAATCCAGGAGATTATATTGTATCAGCCTATATTGAAGCAAAAAAGCCTGAATAACCGACCATTATCAAATATTAGAGGAGAAATTATCAAATGAACTCAAAAATAATACTTGAATCATTTTTAAACGCCACAGACATCGGTGCTGTTTTCGAATCTATAAATAATTACCGGAAACGCAGTTGGCAATTGGATCTCGGAGAAATCATAAAATATACGATCATAGGAAAAGGATACACTAATCTTACGCCACCTCAAACGAGTCGTTTATTATTAGAAAACGAAAATAATGTTCGCATTGTCGATCTTCGAGAAACCGAGACTTATGAGAAAAATCATATCAATGGATCGATATCCAGACCGATTGATGATTTTTTAAAAGAAATATTTAAAGGCACCTATTCTTCTAAAAAAACAGACCTAAAGATTGTCCTGGTATGCGACACAGGGCAATTAAGCAAAGTGGCAGCGGCCATTATGACAGAAGAAGGCTTTACACAGGTTTATAACATCAAAGGCGGCATGAGGCGCTGGAACCGCTGGATGAAACTTTCCAGAAAGGTGTTATTTACAAAAATTGCATCGTGCTGTACTCAGACTTCTTAATGAGTATCCTCCCCTCCATCCTGCCATCCACCTCTCCATGGGCGCCTATACATGGAGAGAGGGATGGGGTGGTGATCACTGCAATAGGTGCGACTATCAATCCTATGAATTAATGTGATACCCAAAACATATCGTCTGAATATCTATTGATTAAGATACCTTGGGGCTTGCAAGATATTAAAAATCCATCCATCCATTTACTTCCTCAAAAAACATTGATTTTAATCTCACCTACTCGAATCCATTTTTATCTTATATACTCTTATTAGAACAACAGTTTCTATCGCAACAAAAAGAACATACCCGCCAACTACCGGAAATCCACATCTATAAAATTATCCAAATCTAACAAAAGTGTATCCTTTTTATCCCTTACACCGTCTATAGGAATAAAAAGGAGATAATACACATGTATAGTTTAGAAAAACAAACCAAAATATCAGAGGATATCTTTCCCGCCGAAGCATGGGACATGATATCAAATTACAGGGAAGGCGATGATCTGGTCATTATAGATGTCAGCACTCCCCAGGAATATGAGGACCTGCATCTGGAAGGGGCCATCAATGTAAATCTCCTCTCGAGATTTTTCAAGGCACGCCTGGATGTCATGGATAAAAGTAGGACTTATGTGGTCTACTGCAAGGTGGGAGGACGAAGTAAAATTGCCCAGAAGTTGATGCAGCAGTTAGAATTCAGAACAGTTTATAACGTTGTCGGCGGAACACTCCTGTGGGAGGAAGAGGGATTGCCCTTCGCGTCTGGGACAGAAGGTGTAAACAAATTTTCATTCTGTCCTTTTTTTATTTCGATCGTGACGTTCAAAAAAATTAAAAAGATTCTGCATAATGTACCATCGCGCATTGCTAAAAATACTGGCATCGTAGCTTCCTCTGGGCAGGAGTTTTAAATATCGTTACAGGTCTTAAGGAGGTGATCTATATGTACGGTTCAGAATTTATCAGCTTTTCCTTATGGTGGATATGTCCGATTGTAATGTTTGCCATGTGCTTTTTCATGATGAGGGGTCGAAGAGGCTCAATGATGTGTGGATTTGGATCCCGAAATACAAACAGCCAGCAAATCAGCGCTTCAGATACGGCGCTGGATATACTCGATAAGCGATATGCTTCGGGCGAGATTGACAAGGAGGAATATGAGGAGAAAAAAAGAACCTTAACCGAGTCATCAGAATTGTTTCAATAATTGATTACAAATTCCAACACGTTAAAATATTAGGAGGATTAAAATGCAAACAGAAGGAACAAAAGACAACGGGACTAAAGCAGAAAGTGCAGACTTTGGGTGTTGTAATCCAGAGAATTTTCAAAAGATGTTCGAAGAGATGGACAAGTGTTTTCCTGGCCAAGGCGATGCAACTGATTTTTCAGCCATGAAAGACAGCATGATGAAAAAAGTGATGAAAATGTGCTTCCCGCCTAAAACAGCCGATACCAAAGAGGATACTGAACTCCAAAAAGAGCCGGAAGGGAAGACTGAATCCACTGAAGAGGGATGTGATTGTTCTTAACTACCAATGACGGCTCCGGCAGCACGAACATTAATGTTCAAGTGATTAGTTGGCCTTATGTCCAAAAACGGGACGGTTCTATTTCTTTTTAATAGAACCATCTAATATTAAAAGGAGCATAATCATGTTGCTGAAATCCTATACCAAGGAAATTTTCAATAACGAATGCATGCCAAGTGCTATTAGTTTGCAGTGTTTTGCACATCTGGACGAGGATGTTGGCGAAGCCCTCCCTTATTTGAACGCTTTCTTAGGCGGGCATAGCTACATCCAAGATCCTCCGTCCGTAACCTTTAAAGTTCAAGGCAAGCTGATCACGGTTCATTCCAAAAAAATCGCCATCAATGCCCTCAAGAACGAAGAAGAGGCGACAAAGATTATAGAATGGCTCAAAAGGGAAATTAATGCAGCTTGGGAAAATCGGGAAGAAATCGAACCGAGCTATGAATCGGCACCTATTCCCAAGATTTTCGAGATACTCAAACTGTTGCCCAAAACCAACTGTAGGGAATGCGGTCAGGCCACCTGCATGGTTTTTGCCTCAATGGTCGCAGAAGGCGCAAAAGGAGCTGAGGACTGTCCCCCGCTGGATGATTCTAGCAGGAAAAAATTGTCTGGATATATGAGCCGGTTTCGTTTAGATTTATGAATGCACTAACACAACTCAATAGTAACTATGAATCACCTTAATTTCAAACCTAAATTTTTTGCAGATATTACAAAACAAGCAAAGGTTTTGGTATTAACACGGCGGTTGAATTTTGAGCAATACAAATGGAGACAGAGGTGATCGGAAGAATATGGCGTGGTCGGACCAAACCTGAGGATGCAGATGTCTACGAAAATTTACTGAAGACGGAGATATTTCCCGGCATCGCCTCTAAGAAAGTTCAAAGTTATCGGGGGATTCAGTTACCATAATAAACAAATATAGTATTATATCCCATAACAATGAGGGGCAGTATATATAAAAATGTCTGATTACCCAATTGAAATTAGATTAAAAGACGGAACTCTCGTTTTAATTCGGTTGTTACGCCAAGATGACAAAGAGGAGTTAAAGATTGGATTTGAGAAATTATTAGCCAAATCAAAATATTGCCGATTTTTTGTACCTATAAGCAGTCTCTCAAACAGTCAACTGAAGCAGTTGACAGAAATGGATAACAAGAATCACTTGGCCTTGTGTGCCTATGTTGTAAGTCAAGATGGCATGTTTGGGATAGGGGTCGCTCGATATATCAGAGTAGAAGACGAACCTGAATCGGCAGAATTTGCGTTAACAATAATTGATGCATATCAAGGTCGAGGACTGGGATCAGAACTTCTGAATTTATTAATTCATTCAGCACGCAAAAATGGAATTCGTAAATTTATCGGATATATGCTGGCAGAAAACAGTTCAATGCTGAAAATCCTTAAGCATCTTGGAGCCCAGATTAGAAGAGAGGATGGTCCAATCCAACGAGTTGACTTGATATTATCTTCTTAATTGTGACGGGACAGACTTGACTTGACATCTTGATAAAAATTGGACGGTTAGATACTTTTTACAATTACAAATCTCGAACTTCTATAGCATTTCCATATTCAACATCACAATATGGATTGTTGAACTGGAGTGCTTGGTGATAGTTGCAATAACGTCACACTATCAAATGCCTGAATTTTCTGAGAGGTTTCTGATGCCTTAAAAGATTGTGATATCGTTTCCCCGATAGGGCAAATCGCATCCTTTTTTGCGATTGGGAGGTGCCTTTTAGATGATTATCAAGATATCTTCATACAAAGCATATTGTCCCCACCCGATTAAATCTGCCACATTGTGATATATTCCATTTGACTTTAGCGATTTCATATATATTCTTTTAAAATAGGTTCTGAATTTTATTCAGTTCGCTTCTTATGTAATTTTTACCTACTCCTGACCCGTCCCATCACTGGCCATCAGTAGAGATATCCACAAAATCTTGCGTCATGTTCTGAATACAGACCTATTATAACAATCTGAACTGGTTCTATATCACTTAGTATCAGTAATCGGTGCGTCTCGTTACGAATCGCACCCTATTCATGCAATAAAGGAGAAGAACCATGGAAATCAACCAAAAAGATACGGCGGTAGTGATCACCGACCCGCAGAACGATTTTCTGAGTGAGGAGGGTGTCACCTGGGAACTCGTCGGCGACAGCGTCAAAGAAAACAAGACCGTCGAGAACATAGAGCGGATCGTTAAGGCTGCAAAAGTCAACGGGTTCGAGGTTTTTATCTCGCCCCATTACTATTACCCCACTGATCACTCGTGGAAGTTCGGTGGAACCGTCGAGAAAATGATGCACGAGATCAAAATGTTCGATCGCAGCAGTGCGTTGAGTCTCGACGGATTCTCCGGGTCGGGCGCCGACTGGCTCGAGCGTTATAAATCCTTAATTGAGGACGGCAAGACCATTGTGGTTAGCCCCCACAAGGTCTATGGACCGGAGAACAATGATCTGATCCTACAGCTTAGAAAGCGCAACATCAGCAAGATCATCCTGGGAGGGATGTCAGCCAACCTTTGTGTTGAGGCCCACTTGCGCGAGTTGCTTGAGCAGGGCTTCGAAGTCACCGTGGTGAAGGACGCGACGGCTGGCGCACGGCATCCCGAGCTGGGCGACGGCTACAAGGCGGCACTCGTCAACTTTGGGTATATCGCCAACGCAGTCCTTTCGACGGATGAAGTCGAGAAGGCCATGGGTAACGGCCTGCTTGCAGCAGCTTAGGGTTTGAGTAACAACCGTCAACAAAAAGTAGTGGCTGAGGATGTCTACCTCTATGTGCTGAAGAAAACATTTGGGCAACCAAGCAGAACGGCAATGATGCAGCAACTACTTAAATAGACAGAAATCGGAATCTTAGGGTCGTCCTCACAAGAGGACGGCCTGCTGCCTTAACCACGGAGAATTTTCTTTTAAACAGAAAGAGAAAACTATAGCAATAATTCAAAAAAGGACTACCATGACACACTATAAAACCATTACGATTGATGGTCTCAATATATCTTACCGTGAGGCAGGTTCACCAGATGATCCAACCATTCTTCTATTGCACGGCTTTCCGACCTCATCTCATATGTTCCGAAATTTGATTCCGGCATTGGCTGATAAGTTTCACATATTGGCACCGGATTATCCTGGTTTTGGAAACAGTTCGATGCCAGGCATTGACGAATTTGAATACACCTTCGATCGAATTGCAGAGGTTGTCGATAATTTCACTCAAGAGGTGGGACTGAAAAAATATAGTATGTACGTGATGGATTACGGCGCACCAGTGGGATATCGCATCGCGGTAAAACATCCGGAAAGAGTTGAATCGCTAATAGTCCAGAACGGCAATGCCTATGACGAGGGCCTGCGAGATTTTTGGAAGCCCATTAAAGCGTATTGGAAGGACAAAACACAAGAGAATGCCGAGGTCTTGAGAAACAGCTTACTAACCATCGAGGCCACTAAATGGCAGTACACCAATGGGGTCCGAAATCCTGAGGCTATAGCACCCGATAACTGGTTCCACGATCAGTATTTGCTGGAGCGACCTGGCAATAAAGACATCCAGCTTCAGTTGTTCTATGATTATGGCTCCAATCCACCGTTCTATCCCGATTGGCAAGCCTACTTCCGTAAATATCAGCCGCCCACGTTAATTGTGTGGGGTAAGAACGACTATATCTTCCCCGAGGAAGGAGCACATCCATACAAGCGCGATCTGAAGAACATTGAGTTTCATCTTTTAGATACAGGCCATTTTGCTCTGGAAGAAGACGGTGATAGAATAGCCGATCTAATCACTTGCTTCTTGGCAAAACATACGGAATTTTTGTCTAAGCACCCAGAGTTTAGAGAAAAGTGTGGGCTTGCAGCATAGATAGCTTATATACATTCTGATATTTTTGGATAGGTTATGTTACATGTCAGAGCTGACAGTTTAATAAGACTAAACACAAAGGGGTTTGGAGAAAAAAAAGACGAAAGCGATTGCCCCTGAAAAAATAATATCCATGCTTAAAAACATTGGCTTTATTCCCACACGCTTTTCAGACACGGACGGGGTTTCAATGGAAGCCAACAAATGGACGGAAGTTTTAAGAAAAATCGGCCGTAGCTGTTTCTGGTGAATTAGAAAATATTCCTGATCGTTTTGATGAATCTCCCCGCTGCAAGCAGGCGGGGTATCAAAGTGGAAAAGGCCTTTTTTAATATTGGGGAGACACGCTGTTTCTCCCCAAACCCCTCTTCCGCATTTTTACCCCACCGCAAGCGGATGGGGTATTAAAAAAAACATAATAAA
>CALLDL010000155.1 GCA_937998305.1 uncultured Desulfobacterales bacterium
CCTTACCCTATACCTTATACCTTACACCTTATACCAGAATAATAAACCCGTATAGATTCCTACAACCTTCTGTACACAAAAACATACACTTTTAGAGTAATACCAGGTTCATTAACCTTCGAACTAGAATTAAAACAACAAATTTGACGCTATCACTCAAATAAAATTGCGGATAAAACTTTGTATTTATTTAAGATTTATGATTTACTAAAAATTGGCCAATTTAATACATAAAAAAAAGGATGCCCAATTTTCAATTGGCATCCCTTTTGCTCTTATTTTAGGCCAAGCTAAGCGAATCCCATAACCCCCTTGTGGGCCTGTCGCGTCCGCTTCCTTCCTCTTGGCCGGCGGGCGGGTTTCAGCTCGTAACCCGCCCGCCTTTTCTTTTCCAAAGCTGCTGGTTTTGATCACCGCCGTCAAGCTTGGATTCAATAAACCCAATGGAAAAACAATCCTGCTTGGTGTCGCTCGCTTCCGTCCTCTGACATCTAAAGCCTGACGCTCATTTTATTTGCCCCCCAACCTTGAACCCTGCCTGCACTCCGCCCTGTCCTCAGTAGCTGCCGAGTAGGAGGAAGCCTTGGAGGCGAAGGAGGGAACCTTTGACCTTGTACCTTATATCCTGTACCATGTACCATGTGTTATTCGGATCATTAAACCAATGAAACAGCTACAGTGAAATACCAGAAAAAATACCAAAACACTCTCAACTACGCCCTGCTCATTTATATGAGCATCATCGTGCTTCTCATCACCCTGATCCCCTTTGACTTCCGCATGACCGAACAATTCAAAATTACCTGGTCAACCAACTTGACCGATCTTATCACCAACATATTCCTATTTATTCCAATCGGTTTTTTTTTCAAACTTAGCCGTGGACATAGTAGGGACGCCTTGTGTTTAGCCCCATTATTGTTCGGCCTCATATTGAGCACGGCAATTGAGTTTACCCAGTCGTTTATACCGGGTCGATATACCCAGGTAATCGATGTGGCTGCAAATGGCCTTGGCGCCTGGCTGGGTGGGATTTTTTTGGTCTATCTGAAAGGCCAGTTAAACTGGAAACACGGCGGCAGGCTTCCTGCGCTTGATTTGCCATTAATGAGTCTAATATACTTATTAGTTCCGCTCATCTGGTTAAGCGGCCTTGCGACGGGCAAAGAAGCTAACCGTCTATGGGTCGTATTTTTGCTGGGGCTTTTCGGCGCAAGTGTGCTTTCATCGACATACAATCACCGCTTGAAAAAAATACCGGCATTCAGCAGGTTTAAACTATCACTGGTTGCAATGGGCTGGTTTTATATTTCAACTTTAACTGTGATGGTGTATTTCCCCGTGCGAGTTATCGGTTTTGGGGTTATCGTCGGCGTGATGGTTCAGATAATAGGCCGATTATCAAAAACGACGGGAAAAGATGAACAAAGATTTGAGCTGCCGACGTTGAAACGGCTGTTGCCGCTATACATAATTTATCTTTTGATTATCGCAATGTGGCCGACGACGCTGTCGCATGGTGAGTGGCAGTTAAATACTCACTTTGAAGAGCTCGCTTTTAACGAACGGATTATTTTAACGTTCCGTTTCGTTGAATATATCGCAGCATTCACGCTTTTTGGGTACATGATCGCTGAGATGCGCGGCCGGAAAGATGAATCTGCCGGAAAAACACTTGGCTGGATATTTTTTTTAACTCTGGGGAGTTCAATTTTGATTGAAATTTTAAGCGGTTTTCCAGAGCTAATCATTTCCAATATTCTGGCAATCGGAACTGTGGTCGCGGCCGGTCTCTACGGGGGCGTGATTTACATATTGCAATTGGCGGCTATCCGACGTCTATAAATCAGAGTTCATTCAAAAGAAAGCAGAAATTTGATGACCATCAAATCGAAAAATACTGCCTGCCCGTTAAATTCTCCACAGTAGACAAGCCCAACGAGTTTAACAGGGGCACCTGTTTTGTTTAGCTTCCAACCTTGAACCCTGAACCTCTGAACTCTGAACCTAATTATTTAAACAGCCATGCAATCTTCTTGCGGCGCTCGCCTTTTCTTCTATTCTGCTTAGAGCCCCAATCGGTGGCTTCCATTCGTCGGTCTTTCTCCCGCCGGCTGTTTTTGCGGCGTTCGCCTTTTCTTCTATCCATCGCAGGGTCCATATAGGTCACTCCCATTCGCCGGTCTTTTCCGCTCCTGCGATCTTGATACACATTTCTGAGCCTGAGCAGCGGCTGATCGACGGCCGTGGGTTGTTCGTCTATTCTGTCAATTGATTTCATTTTGATTCTCTCCTAATCTTTAAAAAAAACTTTGAAGCTCACCCCGACGCCCTGGGACGTTATCCTGGCGATTTCACCGGTCACCATATGGCTTTCCCCTGTAGATGGAAAGGTGATCGTCATGGCAACTTCCTGCCCGACAGAGAATTTCCGGGTGGTTTTAATGAAAGCGCCGTTAGAACTAATATTACAAATCGGTGCGATAAATGCACTATCTCTGGTTTTGCACGCTGCTGTCGGCAGGACTTCACTAAACCGCTTTCGACCACAATTTCTTCCATCCATGTGATTGAGATGCCAATTTTTGGGATAAGATTTGGCCATACCAAAAACCCCGGTGGTACACACAAACATCAACCGGACCCATTCAAGCCGCTTGGTGACATTTCTTGAACCCGGGAGGTGTTTTCATAGCTTCGAGTTAAATTTAGCAATCAATTTGACATCCTGCTCGTGAGGCAGGCCGGTGCAGGCAATTTTTCTGAAGCGAGCGATTAGCAGCGGTCATAAGTGGTGAGTATGATCCGACTTATAGTACTGAGAAATTCATCATCATCGCAATTGCCCGACATGCCGTATTTTACTGAATTTTATTATATTTTAAATGAAACCCCTTGTGGGTGCAATACGGCATATGGATGATTTTTCGTAATACTTTAGTCGGATGGGAATAGGCGGGTACTAGGGAGATATAGCCCAGGGAGTCGTAGCCGATTAATACCGGAGTATTAGATTCTCAGCGATATGAAGCGGGGGCAGATGCGAGAAAGCGTTTAGAAGTGGTTTCAAAACCTCAGATCAGGTTTCCCGCTTGTACGCGGGATTGCACGTCTTGATTTCAACAAATTAAGGTGTGCATCAACGTAGCACGCGCATTGAAATGCGTGTGTCCGGGCGAACATGTAAATACGTGCGTATTTCAACTCGGGCGGGACAACGCAGCCATTGGGACTTAGATGGGGTTTTGAAACCACTTTTAGCGGATCTTCCTGACCTGTATTTCAACCCGCCGGTTCTGCTTTCGACCTTCAAATGTCTTGTTGCTTTTTATGGGGTTTTGCGGTCCGCGTCCAATCGCAATAACCTTCGCCGGTGCGATACCATTGCCGATAAGGTAATTTTTGACCATGTCGGCGCGGTATTTTGAAAGCCGCCTGTTGTAAACCGGATCACCGCGTGAATCCGTATAGCCTTCAACGGTAATTTTCAAATCCGGTCGCTGTGAGGTAACTTTAACGATACTGTCGAGGGTTTCATAAGCTTTTGGAGGAAGCTCGTTTGAATTATGCTTAAAATAGATTATTGACTTTTGATCGGCAATAAAACCGGCCGGTTGCGTTTCGGCTGAATCAATTTTCGGGCTTTCCGCTTCCGGCATTTCCTCATCTTGGTCACTTTCCATGTCCAGTGATGCTGCTGCAGTTATTTTGGTTTCCGGACCCTCCTGCAGGGTCATTTCGGCGGTCGCCTGATCTTGCTCAACCATTTTCCCGTTATCAATTTCAGCCTTAAACGCTTCTCTCTGTTCCTCTAGTTTCCAGTTTTCTTTTTTGGGTGCGAACTCCTTCGTATCCCACCGGCTTGAGCTCTCCCGCAGTGAACCGTATATCTGAAATCCGACAAACACAGATAGCAGCATGATAATGAAGGCAAATCCGTATTTGATACTTGTTTGCGGTTTTTCCCGGGTGGCAGCCACCTCCAGTTGCCGGACCTGTCGGTGTTGATGGGATTGTGCTTTTCGGGTTATAGTGGTGCCGTTTGGTATCTGAAGCTCCTTGCCACAATCTTTGATCACACCTGCCCCGATTTTCTTTAATCCTTTGGAATAGCCGGTCAATAGCGCAAGATCACAGATAACATTAATCAGTCTCGGGTAGCCATGGGAAAAATTAAAAACTTCCCGGACGGCATCCGGTTTGAAAATTTCTTCGGTTGCACCGGCCTTTCTGAGCCGGTGAAGAATATAATTTGCGGTTTCTGGCTTTGACAGCGTTTCAAGCTGATAATTTACGCTTATTCTTTGCCTGACCGCTCTATTTCTGTCATCTAAAATCAATTGATTGAATTCACTCTGCCCGACAAAGAAAATATTTATCAGCTTGCGGTTATCCAGTTCAATATTGGACAGCAGTCGAATTTGCTCGAGCAGTTCATGATTCAACCTTTGGGCCTCATCGATAATGAGCAGTACAGTTTTATCGGAAGCAAAAGATTCAAGTAAAAATCGTTTGAATTCGATCAAAAAATCGCCTTTGCTGATGAAAATTTTCTTCATGTTAAATTCATCAGAAAGGAGATTAAAAAAGTCCATGATTTCCAGATCCGGATCCGGGATGGTTGCTATCAAGGTCTTAATCCCGGTTATCCGGACAAGGGAGTTTATCAAAAGCGTTTTTCCGGTGCCGATATCGCCGGTCAGAACCAAAAAGCCCTTGTTCTCCGTAACGCCGTATTTCAGATTGGCAAGGCCTTCCTTATGCTTCTCACTGAGCCAGAGAAACCTGGAGTCGGGGCTGATGTTAAACGGCTTTTCTCTCAGGTTGAAATGATTAAGGTACATAATATGTATTTATTCCCAATGGTACATAATGAATAATGCATAGTGAATGGTGAATGGTGAATTTCGTTTACAAGTTAAAGATGCAATTCCACCCTAACCCGCTTCTTTCAGGAAAAAGAATCCAATAAAAGCCGGCCTGCGGCCTTGGTTAGATTTAATGGAGCAAGTTACATGCCAGTTAGATGGAAATCGGGTAGCTTGACTGACGAGTGCCCCAAAAGAGGTGCAAAATAATTGTATCTTATTGATATTCAATAAATTTTTGATGACAGTTAAAATCCTGGACCGGGACAAGCCCCCCCGCCTGGGAACTCAAGGTAACATTGTCCGACAAAAAATATGAGAAACGATTTTCATATATATGAGAACTGCATGCCATAAATTAATAAATAGTTAATTGGTTGATTCGTTGATTCGTAAAATAGTCTAAAAAGGAATCAATCTATTGACTATTTTACCAAATTCGCCTGGCTGGGTTTATTAGTTGATTGGTCAATAAGTCGAAGGGTGTATTTCTTTACTTAACTATTTAACTAATCAACCATTTGACCATTTAACGAATTCTGAGTGTGTCTGTGGGGGCCTGCCGCGCCATAGCTAATATTAGCGACGATGGAAAAACTAAATCTTGTTAATCCTGTAGATCCTTTCAAAAAAAGAAGTTCCAATGCCACCGGGGCTAATGAACCAATCAACTAATGAGCTTTTGAACCCTGAGGTGTGGCTCTTAATATGGCTTGCGCAACAGGAGTTCTTTTTCTTGACAAAATTAAAATAGCCATTATAATGACCACTTAGAGAACGTAAGCTTTAAGGAGGTTGAACATGCTGACAATTCAGGATTACATTCCGGTCACAAAGGCAAAAAGTAAGCTTCTGGACATTATCAGGAAAATTGAAAGTTCTGACGATACTGTTGCAATCACGAAAAACGGTGTTCCGGAAGCGGTTCTTCTAAGCATGAATAAGTTTGAAGGTCTTGTGGAAACGCTCGAGATCCTCTCTGATGAAAAAGCCATGAAATCAATACGAAAGTCTATCAGAGAGGCCCGTGAGGGTAAGTGGCTTGATTTTGATGAGGTTTTCAGTAAATGAAAAAATGGGAAATGCGATTTACGCTGGAATCGTCAAGACTATTATCAAAGCTTCATCCGGAAAATAAAAAGCTGATCAAACAGGCATTAACTGAGCTTCGGCTAAATCCGCATATGGGCAAAGATTTGCAGGAGGAGCTGTCAGGATTTAAATCGTTCAGATTGAAACAATATCGAATTATTTATCATATCAATAAAGAAAAATTTTTTATCGAAATTTACCATATAGGACGGAGGAGAGACATTTACTAACAATTCAAGCGTTTGCTGATCGAACTTCAAAAACCCTGAGGGTCGCTATTTTTCTTTTACTGCCTACCTCCAGCCTAAAGCCTGGTGCCCGACGCCTAAATAAAACCAATCCAACCAATCAACTTATTTAACCAATTAACTAATCAACCCAGTTTTTAGTATGTTGTATGAACCAAGAAAAAAAGAGGTTTGGGATATTAAATCTATCCTCAAACCTCTTTTCTTTTGTGTAAAAGGGAGGTTATTATTAAATTAAAGCAACATAATTTTTAGCAGACCACTTACTTTTTAAAAAACTTCTTTCTGCCTGCGGCTGCGAATCCGATCAAACCGGATCCTAACAGCAGCATGGTTGCCGGTTCAGGTACAGGGTTGGTACTTCCTGGAGGTTGATCAGCTGGATTATTGAATTCAGCAAAAGCGATTTTCTTCCTGTATTTCTTTCCGTCTTCATCCCAAAATACCAGATTAAACTTACCCTTTTCAATCTTGGCACCAATCCAATCATCTTGCCATGCTTTTCGTTCTTGTTTGCTATTGAAATGACCTTTTTTCCACTTTTTTTTCGATTTTTTTGCGGCTGTTTTCCCTAACTTCCTAAAATATTTTGAAGTTTTCTCATTTACTTCAAACCATGTGAGGCTATCATTTTCCGGTTTACCGGTCAGATCGAAAAATTCAGGGTCTAATTTAGAGGTGTTTTGCGAAGGTCCTAACGCAAAATTCTTTAGTTTTGCTTTATCGATGCCTGATTTATCAATTACAAGAAAATATTCATCGGTCGCTATACCGTGCTCATAATGCTGCGCCAGCCAAGCATCCCCTGTGAACCTGAGTGCGCTTGCGTTACTCGTAAAGATAAATCCACTTAGTAAAATTACTGCAAAAAGTAAGATCCGTCGTGTTTTTTTCATTCTGTT
>CALLDL010000156.1 GCA_937998305.1 uncultured Desulfobacterales bacterium
CTCAAACGTGTGGCCTTTGACAGGGCCTATGAAGAAGGAATGCCCCCACCTAAGGCCGCGCCTCATCGATTCAAGGAAAAAATTGCTATCATCGGTAGCGGTCCGGCAGGCCTTTCCACTGGCTATTTCTTGGCCAAAAAAGGTTACAGGCCCACAATTTTTGAGTCCATGCCCGAACCCGGCGGCATGCTTCGGTGGTGGATACCCGCTTACAGGCTGCCCCTTGACATATTGGAGCTGGAAATCGACTATATCAAGGCAATGGGTGTTGATATTCATACCGGAATTACTTTTGGAAGAGATATCACGCTTGAATCTCTTAAAAAACAAGATTTTCAGACGATTTTTATCGGCGTTGGCGCACACAGACCCATGACACTCGCCATTCCGGGCGAAAATGATTTTTCCGGAGTCCAGGACTGTCTGACTTTTCTCTTTAAGGCCCGTCAGGGGACAGCAAAAGTAGGTAAAAGGGTAATGGTCTTAGGCGGGGGTAATGCAGCGGTGGATTGCGCCCGCACTGCCCTGAGATTGGACGTTGACGAGGTCCACCTGGTGTACCGGCGAACCAAACGAGAAATGCCGGCCCACGCAAAAGAAGTACAGGAGCTGGAGGAAGAAGGAACGATCTTGGACTTTCTATTATCTCCGATTCGTATCCATGGTGAAAATGGAAAGGTGACCGGTCTTGAGTGCATTCGAAATGGACTTAGCAAACCCGATGCAACCGGTCGTAGACGACCTCTTCCTTTGGAAGGGACTGAACATATTCTGCCGGCTGATACCATCATATGTGCCATTGGCCAAGAAGTGGATTCGGAAAGCCTAAGATCCCTCAGCCATTTGGAGCTCACGAGAAGACACCTGATCACAGTCGATCCGGTCACCATGGAGACTTCCGTTCCCGGAGTTTTTGCAGGCGGAGATGTGGTCACCGGACCCGCCACTGTTATAGAGGCCGTTGCTTCCGGCAAAAAAGCCGCAGAAGCCATCCATCGTTCTCTGAGAGGAAAATCCAATCCTGAATACACATTGATACCGGTTCGACGACAACAGGTCCAGGTCATGGAAATTTCCTCCCAGGAAAAATCTTTTTCCCATAGGCCTGTTATACCCGTGGTGAACCTTGAAGATAGAGAAGACAGCTTTCAGGAAGTGGAACTTGGTATGACTGTAAAAAGTGCGATTCAGGAAGCAAAAAGATGCCTGCGCTGTGATATTTGCATCAGTTGCGGACAGTGCGTCGAGGTATGTCGGGACCAGATGGGCGTGGATGCGATTCACCTTTCTTATGTGGACAGAAACTCTACTGCTGAAACAGATTTCCACCGTCCTATTAAGTATTGTATCGGCTGTGGGTCCTGTGTCATTAACTGTCCCACAACGGCCATTACCATGCAGGACAAAGATGGGATAAGGACACTTCGCATGTGCGGCGCCGAGATGGCTCGGCATCAGTTGGTCACATGTATTTCCTGCGGCAGCTTTTTTATTACCGAGAAACAAATGGAGTTCGTAGAGAAACAACAGACCGGCAATAAAACGATCAAATATTCGGGCAATCTCTGTCCAGTCTGCGCTAGAAAGAACGCGGCAGAAAACCTTATTGGTGATTTTTTTGTCTACTGATTCTGGCAATAATTCGAATATTGTCGGATTCGTAACCTTTTTCACGCCTCTGAATATCAAAGGAGCGATTCCGATTCAACTCTATGTGAATAAGAAAGGGCCTTAGATGGAAAGGGAGAAAATAAAAAGAATAGTGAGTAAACACCGGCACGAAAAGGCCGCCATACTCGCGATTCTGCATGAAATTCAAGAAGAAGATAAGCAATTGGAGACGGAATCACTCAATTATATTGCCCAACTGCTGAAAATTCCGGTTGCCAATGTTTATGGGCTGGCTACGTTTTACAGTGCCTTTAGCCTTGGGAAAAAGGGTGACACAAAAATCAGAGTATGTTCCGGTATCTCCTGCCACATCAATGGGGCGGATGAAGTTAATGAAGCCCTAAAATCCAAATTTAATCTTGAGATGGGTGAAACCACTTGGGACGAAAAATTCAGCCTGGAAAAAGTGCATTGTCTTGGACTGTGTTCCATAGGTCCCAATGTTGCTTTTAATCTCGTTACCTATCCGAAGCTCAACAAAGAAAGGATTGAGACGATCATTGAAATCCTTCATAAACGGACAGGGGATTCAAAATGAAAATAAAGACTATGGGAGACCTTGATAAATTAAGGGAAGCCGGTTTGAAATCTCTTGCCCCCAAACAGCTGAAAATCAGCATCAGCATGTCCACATGCGGACACGCCCTCGGAGCCGATATCTTATATCACGAGTTGGTTAAAGAAAAAGCAAAACAAGGGCTCAAGATATCCATAGGCCAGACGGGCTGTTCAGGATTTTGTAACTTGGAACCCATGGCCGTTCTCAGGTTGCACGGCAGGCCGCCCCTCCTTTATACTCAAGTGACCGTAAAAAAAGTCAAACGGATAATACAGGATATCAAGCGAAAGAAGATCACAAAGCAAGGATTGCTTTGTACCATTGGAAGCGACTCTGTTTCCGGCGAACCGGACCCCGCACTAAATAACATTCCCGATTATAAAGAAGTATCTCCTTTTAAGGATCAGCACCGACGGCTTTTAGAGAACTGCGGTATCATAAACCCTTTGAGTGTGTCGGAATATGTGGCCATGGAAGGATATTCAGCGCTGTATAAAGCGCTTTACCAAATGGATCCCGAGGTGGTGGTGGATGAAGTCATTCAATCCGGGCTCAGGGGCAGAGGCGGAGCCTGGTTCCCCACCGGTATCAAATGGGACATGGCACGAAAAGCTCAACATAAAGAGAAATTTGTCATTTGTAACGCTGATGAGGGAGATCCCGGCGCTTTTAAGGACAGGACGATTATGGAGGGCAATCCGTTCAAGCTGTTTGAGGGAATCGTGCTGGCAGGATATGCCATCGGCAGCCATCAGGGACTCATCTATCTTCGTGAGGAATACCCTCACACTTATGAGTTTCTAAATGACGCCGTTTACACTGCCAAACGATACGGCCTTTTGGGAAAAAACATTTTAGGATCTAATTTCAACTTCACTTTGAAGATCATACGCGGGGGGGGCTCATACGTATGCGGTGAAGAAACCGCCCTTATGGATTCTCTCGAAGGGGAAATGGGTGACCCTCGACTGAGGCCGCCTTTCCCGATTGAAAAGGGTTTGTGGGAGCGACCGACCATCGTAAACAATGTGGAGACTTTGGCGAACATTCCCCACATAATTGAGCATGGCGGTGAATCGTATGCAGGCATCGGAACCGAGAAGGCCAAAGGGACAAAGATTCTCTCTGTAATCGGCAAAATCAAACAGCCAGGTCTGTATGAAGTTCCTTTGGGAACAAACTTAGAACATGTTATCTTTAATATGGCCGGGGGTCCCTTGAATGGAAGCCAAATAAAGGCAGTACAAGTGGGCAGCCCGTTCGGAAATTTTTTGTCTGGGGAAAAACTGGACATATCTCTTGATCCGGAGACACTGAGGTCCATGGGTTCAATGATAGGTTCAGGAGTCATTGTCGTGCTGAACCAGGATACATGTCTTGTGGATATCCTCCTTCATACACTCTCATTTTTCGTGGAGGAATCGTGTGGAAAATGTGTTCCCTGTCGAGAGGGCGTTTTTCAAATGAAAGAGATCATGACGGCCATATACGAAGGACGCTCTACAATGGAAGATCTTACCAGTTTACACGATATAGGAGGAATGATAAAGGATTTCGCCTTATGTGCACTTGGGGGAGGCGCCCCATCGCTCATTCTAAACGGGATAAGAGACTTCAGAAAGGATTTTGAGGCTCATATCACAACAGGGAAATGTTCTTGGACCTCGTGATTTTTAACAATATACTTCTTTCCGACTCCAATGGTTTGTAGACTGGTTTCTGCCTCGAGTGTACGGCCCGGCAATAGACCGAATCCTTATTTGGACCAGGTTAGATAAAATATATTTGAACAGGAGAAGATATCATTATGACCACCTTGGAAATAGACGGAAAAAGAGTCGAAGCTAAGGAGGGCGCTACCATTTTGAAGACCGCTCAGCAAGTGGGCATTCAAATTCCCAATTTCTGTTATCACAAGGATATGGAACCTTACGGAGGATGTCGCTTGTGCATGGTAGAGGTGACAGAGAATAATTTCACCCGACTACAACCCTCCTGTGCTTATCCCGCCAAAAATAATATTGTCGTCAAAACCAATACGGAGCGCCTAGTCAAAGGCAGGAAGCTCATCGCCGAGCTGCTGCTTGCCCGATGTCCGAATATCGACTCCGTAATAAACCTCGCAGATTCTCTTGGCGTCAAAAAATCCCGTTTTAGCCCGACAGACAGCGATTGCGTCCTTTGTGGCCTCTGCGTAAGGGTCTGCCGGGATGTAGCTAAAGTGAGGGCCATAGATTTTGTAGGCCGGGGACGAAATCGTCGTCCGGCTACACCATTTGACATGCCGTCAGAGGATTGCATCGGATGCGGCTCATGTGCTTTTGTATGTCCTACCGGTGCGATGAAAATGGAATACGAAAATGCTTTAAGATGGAGAAAGCTTCCCGGCCCGCTTCGAAAATGCCGGTACATGCGCATGGGCTTCATTTCCCACAAGGTATGCCCCAACGACTTCCAGTGCTGGAATTGCGAAGTAGACCAGAGGATGGAGGATCTTGGCGCAAGCCATCCTGTTTTTATGTTGAAAGAGGCCAGGGCAAAAGAGAGAGAAAAAATCGGCGGGTTCGAGATACTTTCTGACCGTCTCTATGATGAGGGGCATATCTGGGTAAAGCGCATCAATGGATTGGCCAGAATGGGAATTGACGACTTTACTCGTCAAATCGTCGGCCTGGTGAATGACATAAAACTCCCGCCTGTAAATTCTTTCATCAGTAAAGGAGACCCTCTCTGTATAATCTCCGGTAACGAAAAGACCTTCCATCTTTATTCACCAATAGAAGGAAAGATCGTTGATATCAATCCCGATATTATTGACAATCCTTCTCTTGTCAGTATGGCACCACATGGAAGGGGATGGATACTGTCGGTGGAACCCTCAGATATTGTTCAGGCATCAAAAGAGCTTCTTTCAGGCAGATCGGCAATTGAATGGTTAAGGCATGAATCGCACAAACTTTATGATTTCATCCGAGAAGAGACGGAATTGGACCTTTTGCCGGACAAGGCCATTCCCCCAGATTTTGCTACAACTTTGAAAAAAGATATTTGGAACAAAATCGACAAGACCTTTTTTATGGTGAGGCAAAAAAGAAGGGTGGAGCTGCATAGTGTCGGCCAAACCGATCCGGGTCCCAAAAAAATTCCCGATAGCAGCTGATTTTTAGTCTATAAAAGAAAAACTTGATAGCATCGATATTTATAGTATAATATTTAATTTTCATATCTTTAATTTTAATTAACGTAATGCCCATAAAATGCCGATCATTTTTGAATTTCGATCGGTGTTTGACCATATTATTTGAAGTGATGAAGACTTTGGGGAGGAAGAAAAATGCCTGAATCTACCACAAAAAAAGTTTTTAGCGTCTGTGCCACATGCAGCGTAAGGTGCCCCATCGAAATTGAGGTGGAAAACGGTACCATAAAGAAAATCTGGGGCAACCCCTATCTGTTGGGAGGACGATATCTTTGCCCGAGAGGAACGGCACAAAAAGCGACCCAGACCGATACAGAACGCGTCCAATACCCGGTCATCCGTGATGGGGAGAGGGGTTCCGGGAAATGGAGAAAAGCCAGTTGGGATGAAGCTCTGGACTATATTGCGAACAAGCTCAAAGACGTAACGGATAAGTACGGCGGAGAAAGTGTCGTCCTGGGCGACAGGGGCGGTCCCTTTAATGATTTACACAAGGCGTTTATCAAAGCCCTCGGATCACCCAATTACTTCAACCAGCACGCAACCTGCTCAAACAGTGTCCACAACGCTCACAATGGCATGGCCGGCCAGCGACGAAACACAGTTACCTATGACTGGAAGAATTGTAACTATTCGATCCTTTATTCAAGAAATATCATCGAATCTCTCGGCACCAAAGAAGCAAAAGATTTCATTGATGCCCTGGAAAGGGGTATGAAGTTCACATATACGGATGCCCGGTGGACCTATACAGCCGCCAAGGCAGACCGGTTTTTTATCCTTCGCCCAGGGACCGAATATGCCTTAAATTTAGGCCTGATCAACGTCATTGTGAGAGAAAAACTTTATGACACCGAATTCGTTAATGACTGGGTTTTAGGCATGAAAGAACTAACGGCCTTCATAGAACCTTACACTCCGGAGTGGGCGGAGAAAGAAACAGGTGTTTCATCAAAAGAGATAATCACGATGGCACATGAACTGGCTGACGCCAAACCGTCTGTCATACTGAATCAGGGGTGGATGACCGCTCGCAGTGCTGATGATTATTATTTCAGACGCTCCATCTACATACTTTATGGTCTGTTAGGGGCCTACGAGGCACCGGGAGGCCTGCTTTTCAATAAAAACGAGACGCATTGCGGTTTCAAGTCACTCAGAAAGTTTGTGAATCTGCCTCCCAAGGTGGAAAAAAAGCGATTCGACGGGATCGGATGGAAGTATAACCATCTTTCACCCGATTACGGGCTGGGACAGATGCTTCCTTACGCTATATTGAATGAAGATCCGTATCCGGTAAAAGCCTTCATTTGTTACCGATTCGACCCCCTCTCTTCATTTCCCGATCCGGAAGCATTCAAGACAGGTCTTATGAAGTTGGATCTGCTGGTCTCCGTTGATATCAATTTCAGCCATATCGGATGGATATCGGACGTGATCCTTCCTGAGTCGATGTACCTTGAAAGGACCGACCCCGTGATCGTCAAGGGCGGACCGAAACCGGCCCTTTGGATTCGACCACAGGTAGTGGAACCGAGATATGACAGCAAACCCAAATGGTGGATCATCAAACAGCTCGCTGAGCGGCTGGGAATTGGCCAGTACTTTCCCTATGATTCGGTTGAAGAACTGATAGCCTGGCAGTTGGAGGACATGGGATTTAAACTGTCGGACTTCGACGAAAAGGGATACGTGGAACTTACCCAAAAACAGATCCTTTTCGATCGTAAGACAGATCTGCCTTTTAATACTTCGTCCGGGAAGCTCGAATTCGTCTCCAGCATTCTGGAAGAGAATGGAATCCCCTCCTTTCCTGATTATAAAAGCCCGGAGCCGCCCTCCGAGGGGAACTTCAGGCTTATTACCGGAAAAATCGCGGTTCATACCCAGGGGACCACCCTCAACAATAAGTATCTTAACGAAATCCAATCTGAAAACCGTCTCTGGATGAACAAAGACGAGGCCAATAAACTTGGAATCGAGGATAATGATCTTGTGGAGGTTTCCTGCAACGGTGTCTCTCAGACCGTACGAGCAGCTGTGACCGAATTCATACACCCGGAAGTAGTCTATACGCTGCACGGCTACGGTCGCGAGATCCCCCTTCAAACCAGGTCCTACAAGAAGGGTATGAGAGATAACATTTTTATGAAGGGACTGCTGGAAGTAACCGTCGGGGGCAACTGTCCGATCGCGGATTGTTTTGTGCATGTGAAAAAGGTTTGAGGCGAAACAAGGAAGGAGCGATTCCTATGAGTAGCTACTATTTATACCAGGATAAAAAAAGGTGCATTGGATGCTGCGCTTGTGAAGTGCACTGCAAGACAAAAAACGACATACCTGTGGGCCCGGCCTTCTGTATGATCATACCCGTAGGTCCGAAACTGGTAGGAGGCATTCCCAGAATCAATTTTGTATTCATGCCCTGCTTTCACTGCGAAACCCCTTGGTGTGTCTCGGCATGTCCTACCGGTGCGATGCAAAAGAGGGCGAAGGATGGAATTGTGTTTGTCGATTTTTCTCTATGCGTCGGCTGCAAATCTTGCATTACGGCCTGCCCCTGGGGTGCGCCCCAATGGAATCCGGAGACAGGAAAAGTATTTAAGTGCGACTACTGCAAAGATAGAATCGATGAAGGACTTGAACCGGCCTGCGTAACCGGGTGCACGACTGCTGCTCTCAAGTGGGTGTCTCCAGCGGAATCCACCCGCATCAGGCGTGAGTTCTTTGCGAAAGCAATTGCTGAGACCAAAACCTTTCCATGAATAGATGCATCACAGTATAAGTACCCTCTTGATTTCTTATAATAATCATATATCCGTTCCGTTAATAAGAGCTAATCCTTAGACGGGTGTAATAATTGAGGGCGTTTACAAGCCTTATGCCTCATTGAAAACCGCTTCGAGAGTCGATACGGTTGTTTTTATTGAAAAAATTATGAATAAAAAAGTTCGAATAATCCTTTTATCAGGCTTTTTGGGATCCGGAAAAACGACGCTTTTGAAACATATCATGTCCTTTGATGCCGATATGTCGGACATTGTCATTATTATGAACGAAATCGGGGAGGTGGGAATCGACGGAATGTTACTCAAGAATCTCGGTTCTGATGTGGTAGAACTCACTAGCGGCTGTATTTGCTGTTCCATGAGCGATGATTTGCAGGAGTCCATTGAAGAAATCTTACAGCGCTTTGGGCCTCGTTATATTATTATCGAAGCCACAGGGGTGGCAGATCCGGAGTCGGTTTCTAAAGTAATAGCAATGTCTAATTTTAAAGATAAGGTTGAGTTATATAAAATTATAACCGTGATGGATGCCGAGTGTTGGGAGGTCCGGGATGTGTTTGGAACGCTTTTCTTCCGCCAGTTGAAGCAGGCCGACACCATTATTTTCAACAAAATAGATCTTCTGAGAAAAGATGATATTCCTCAGTACCTAAATGAAATTCACCGCGAGTTACCCGGCACACAGGTAATCCCCGCGATAAACTGTCGGATTGAACCGGAAGTTGTATGGCTCAAACCTGCTACCCCGGGTGCTGGTAATAGCGCATTTGATGAAAATCGCCGTGAACTGCGCCGCAATGATCATGTAATTTTCCCCTATTTCGACCACAAAACCGGAATCGGCAGCCATCAGGAAAAAATATATGCCGACAAGAACTTTGTGACCTTCTCTTTTTCAGAATCTTCTCCCGTAGATGAAACCGCATTTAACCGGTTTATTCAGGAATTGCCTTATGAACTTTTTCGCCTGAAAGGAATGGTGAATTTTGGGAATCGGACAATGATGATCAATTCAGTGGGGGGCAGAACTGAATGGTCTCCCTGGGAGGGAGATTCCGAAACGCGCCTGGCATTTATCGGATGGAATATCGATCCCGATGAATTTCTTGCAAGACTGAAAGCATGTGTCCTGAACTGATTTACTGTAAGTGTTCAAGGGGTGCGCTTCCCCGTGTAACGATATTGGCGGAGTGGCTTCGTCATTTCAATGACTTAGCAGTGGGGGAGACCGCGGCTCCCGCATGCTTTTCGCGGGAGAACACGGAGGGGGCAGGAATGCCCCCGCTGCTAAGTTATTGAAATGACCAGGCACGT
>CALLDL010000157.1 GCA_937998305.1 uncultured Desulfobacterales bacterium
GGAGGAACCGGGTTTCTTTCTGCGTCGACTTGAGACCGTGAGGTCTCAAGAGAATGGCTGGCAGGAGCCGTATGAATCGAGAGGTTCACGTACGGTTCTGAGGGGGACTGGAGGTGAAATTCCTCCGGTCTACCCGACTCAAAACTTCGATACTTTATAGCGATTCATTACATTCACAATCGCTTGAATAGCCTCGACATGCTTATCGTCGACTTCAATCCTCAAACGCAACACATTAGTTCCTGAATCAATGCCCACAGCGAACTT
This sequence comes from uncultured Desulfobacterales bacterium, assembly GCA_937998305.1. Classification (GTDB taxonomy): domain Bacteria; phylum Desulfobacterota; class Desulfobacteria; order Desulfobacterales; family UBA11574; genus UBA11574. Next base: position 268 of record CALLDL010000157.1, read on the forward strand.
GGCATTGCCAAACCGATAATCGAACCATTGTTCGGGAACAGCGTCAGTGTCAGAAGACTGCAAGCCGTGCTCCAATGCAACCCAATCGTCTTTATCAAACTCATAGCCAATAATGCTCGCCAGCATTTCAAAAAAGGGTAGAGCATTATCCTGATATATCCAGTCTTGTATCATCGTGTTTATTAGATACGACCTTGAACGACCCTCTCTTAAACCGGCAAACTACAAACCGTCAACTCCACTGACTTGTTTGCCAGTCTATCCAATTCTGTGAGACCAGACAAAAGTGTCCGCACTCTCAGGGGTGTCGGAAGGAATGATCCCGTCAAACGGCCATGACCACCCACCGCCGCCCCGCCCCTTATCAATCGACCAAAGGAACACCTGATCGGAGAAAAGCGCCGTAAGATACTCGATAACATTGTCGGTGATCCAGCGATATCGTTCATTGTCTGACATATCCTCATCATAAGGATTCACATGGTTGTGAGATATCCACTCAATGAAAACGGTTGCCTCATCTCCGTCATCGTAGATTTGAACATCCCCTACCTCCGGACAAACAGCTGGAAACGTAACTACGGGATCGGGAAGATCAGAAACACGAAGACCTCGATCTGGGAATACGGCCTGCAAAGCAGGTACTAGGACATCTCGTAGAGTCACACTTCCTCTCCCCAATCTGGCTAACGTGGAAGTTAGCTGCGGCCCTGATGGGTAACAAGCATGCACTGCATTTTACGTAAAACCAACAATCAACACGCCGTCAGCTCCACTGATTTGTCGGGTAATCTTTTTAGGTTATGCTGTCAACTTGCCTGAAATAAAGACCTTGGGGTATATCTTCTTCGGTTAGAAAACGATAAATTAACCGTGAACAACGCATTACCAAATTATCTTTGTAATCGATGATTTTTATTCTCTTCAAACTATCCACCCGTCCCTGAAATAATATTCGTTCTAAAAACAAGGAACTAAAATGATCGCAATCAATCAAGACTATTTCGAGATATGGAGCTGTCCCTGCGACCGCTTCAATAAGGATATGGATGTTTTTGTTAACCCAACCCGAACGTGAAACGTCGGAAGGGAAGTAGGATTCATTAGAGAATTTTGCATAATACTCCAGAACTTTTGAATCTTCCCAGCAAACTGAATTATCTAATTTGTCAAGGTCACTTTGAGTATCTACACTTTTCCATTCCATGATTTGAAGACCCAACTATCGAGTATATGGAATTATCTATAAAAAATCCCGCCCTATTGGATATATTGAGATAATCTGCAAAAAACCGCGCCTTTGAAAACCTGTGATACCATAAAATATCACAACTTACCCTAAACTTTGGATATGTAGATGATATCCCAACTCTGATAAAATTGCAGATATCATAATTGGCGGGTGTCAATTCAAGCAAATCTTGGATTTAATTATTGTAAAATCATCTCCGTCCAACGACAGTTAAAACGCCGATTGAGCATATGATATCATTTTTTAGGAGTCTCCCAGAGTGTGAATAAGCAGGGGATATCCAAATGTCTACACGATAAATTCATTCCTGAAATAGCCGGTCATAGGTCCAGCCGTGCTAAAGGTTCTCAATTTTCCATTTCTTGATAGCATTATTTAAATTTGTTATCAGTTTCTCGATTTCTTCAATGGTGTTTAATGCGGCCACCCTTAAATTCACCCCGAGCTCGTTTTCAAAGCGTCTTTTTTGCATCTCTATTTCAGCCTCAATCTGTTCCTCACTCCAATCCAGATGAGATTTCATAATCTTGCGTCGTGCCATGAACTCATCAAATGAATGGTCAAAGTCCCTTTTTAAAATGGAGATCATCTCCTCAAGCGATGGCGCCCGATATGTAGCTGCTAAAATTTCAACCAAAGATTCTCTGACCATTTGTTGGGCACATTTCCTGGCATCAGAGATGTAAAGTGGCATTCTTTCTCTTTGCATTTTATTCATTTTAAGGCATTTGGATAGGTTTTTGCAAAAAGAAACAGGATAGGTGGAAATCACCACGAAATCAAACAATTTTTCAAATCCGGGTCAATTGTGTTTCCAATCTAATATCTCAGGGAATTTCAGAGTGGCATTTACTTTTTTAAGGATTGTTTTTTTACAACACTTACCTCGAATCCGGAATGTTTCTTTTTTCCGAATTTTTGAGATCGCTTCAAGTTTGAAATGAGAGGGTCTAAATAATGTTAAAGTAATCTGGAAAACAATCCGATATAATTATTGGATCCAGAGCTTTTTGGTAACATAATTTCCGGGAAGTGGAAGTCTTTTGCACGCTTCCGGGACCCGTTTGAAGATAAAATTATGAGCTCGCATTCAAGTTCTCTTATATTAAACAGATACTTTTAATTAGTTTAAGTAACAATCTGAATAATATATAAATTATTATCTTATAATCCTAGATTTATATGAAACCAGCTGCAGAAGCATTAAAAAAATACAACGTCGTCATTCCTAAATTATTTCAGATTATTTTAAATATATCTGAGGACAAGCAATTGCTGCTTTTGAAATATGCTGAGGAG
>CALLDL010000158.1 GCA_937998305.1 uncultured Desulfobacterales bacterium
TCTGACCTATGCACCATTACAGACATGGCTTTTTGAATATCAAGTGTTGGTGATCGGTCTGGGCCAGGGTTAAAAAAGGTTGTGCCCGTAAGCCCGTTATGCCGGTTTGCCCGTAATTTAATACCGGCCAACTGGCTAACCGGTTAACCGGCTAACCAGAGATAGACACTTTTAACTTGTACGGCATTGAGCCCCTTTCAGGGGCAAACCAAAGCCTGGTCCTTTGGGCCAGGATTCTTTACTTAAAAGAAGGCCGGCGACTCGTATTGTAAATCTGATATCACTTTTGTATAAAATAAACAATTCGTATGATTTGCCTAAAAAATTTTTTCGGCCTGCGACTTCAAAGGTTTTTTAGGCATATTCGGGAGTGAAATTTAAGTAATTTATTTGACACCAAATTTTAATTACCCTAAACTCACATATAATAGAATTCCTTCTAAAATCTGTCATCTGTTTTGAATCATCTTTCATTTCAAAAAATACTCGTTATAGTGCTCTTTCAATGAGGTTTTGAAACTAGCATCCCGTTTATATCCATCAACTTAAAAGGAGGCTACATTATGGTAAAAGCAATTATTTTGATTACTGCAGATCCGGGTAAGGACCGCGAGGTCGCTGGCAAGATAAAGGAAATCCAAGGGGTTATGAATGTTTACCTGGCGGCCGGCCGCTATGATGTGGTGGCAGAGGTTCAGGCTCCGGACGATGCCAGCATGTTGTCCCTGACCTATGACAACGTAAGAATCATAAGTGGTATCAGAGACACACACACGATGTTCTGCCTGCCGGTATAATAAAAAACGGCTCGGTTAAGTTCCTTTTTCTATGTTCATACCTGGATATAACAGTTTAACTGCGCGCATAGATTCTTTTTTTAAAGGCATTACGAAAGCTCGGCTTTGTCGCAGCGGTTTCAGCCCGCTCATTGATCAGCCGCTTTCCAATGGAAGTATCTTTTGCCCAAAAAGGAACAATGCCCCAGTGAAAATTTTCAAGCCGATTCTCACCATCACGGCATATAATTGCCAGAATTTCCTCCGGAAAAACACGAAACGTTTGTCAGCAAACTGGAAGAAAAATTCAAATTATAGAAGGCGGCGTTTGATTTTCCTGATTGCACCCTGCAAGGCTTGACAGCCGGGGCTTATTAGATAAAAATGGATGCCTGTTCCGGTGGGATAGGGGGGTGAATTCAGCTTAGATAAAAGCAATGTGAAAAGGATCAAAAATGGAATATCAATTTCTTGTAGACACTTATGACACAGAAAGGATTAAGACGCTCAGCGTTTGGAGCATGTTCACGGATGACGATCTTTTTGTCCGTCCCCATCCATTGGAAAAAAAAGACCGGAACCCACTCGAACACATGGTGCATCAATGCACCGGTGAAGACAAATGGTTTTGCAACATGTTCGGAATTGATGTCGGTGCCCCTCCTTTGCCCGAAAAAGAAACACGGCTTGAATTTATAAAACGATATGCTGAAGATTCCGAAAAACGGGTTGAGATGTTAAGAACAAAGGACAAAACCTGGTGGGAGGAAAAGGTTTCTTTTTTTGATACCAAGCGTTCGAGAACCTGGATTATGCTGAGAAGAATCGCCCATACAGCCCATCATCGGGGAGAACAGACAGCCATACTCAGGATGCTGGGAAGAGATGTGCACAGTGTTTACGGGCCTTCGGCTGATTCCGGCGGTTTGCCCCAAAATAATGCAAAAACCATTTATGCGTATCCGGACATAAAATCTCTCATTGAAGGCGAATCAAAGGGAGGTGTAAAGGCCCACTTGCCGGGACCCGGGAATAAGCCCTGCACAGAGCGCCCCGATCATTAATATAGACGATTAACATCTGATTTGTAGAAAAATAAAGGGCATGTATAATGAAAATTCTGTTGATCTCCGCAAACACGGAACAGATTAACATGCCGGTATTGCCCCTGGGAATGGCATGTATCGGTGCTGCAGTTCAAAACGCCGGGCATGAAGTAAACACCGTAAATCTAATGATGGCGAGGGATATTCGCGGACTTTTAAGAGAGACTATTTCAGGATTTTCACCGGATGTTATCGGTATTTCGGTAAGAAATATCGATGATCAAATGATGGAACCCTCAAATTTCCTGCTCGATGGGGTAAGAACGGTGGTCAGCGAATGCAGAAGCCTTTCGGATGCACCTATCGTCTTGGGCGGGGCTGGATACAGCATATTTCCCCGGCGAGCACTTGAATATTTAAAGGCGGATATGGGGATTCAGGGTGAAGGCGAGAAGGCGTTTCTTATGCTCTTGGAACGGCTTGAACATAAATCCGATACTTCTCAAATTCCTGGCCTTTGTCTTCCCGAAATCGGTCTTTTGAAAAAAAGTCAGCCTGTCAAAGATTTGGATCATCATCCACAGCCCCTTTTGAACGTTCATCTGCTTCTTCCTTCCAGTTTAAGAAATGAAGAAATCTGGTTTCCGGTACAGACCCGTAGAGGGTGCGCTATGGATTGCAGCTACTGCTCTACGGCTTCCATCGAGGGACGGATACTGAGGAAACACTCTGTGGGACGCGCTGTGGACCTTATTCGTCAGTATACAAACGCCGGTATAAAGGACTTTTTCTTTGTGGACAACACCTTTAATTTCCCATTGTCGTATGCCAAGGCACTGTGTGACCGGATAATTACCGAAGGATTAAATATTAGATGGCGCTGTATTTTATATCCCTGGAAGATCGATGATGAACTGGTTGAGAAAATGGCCCAAGCAGGGTGCAAAGAGGTTTCTCTGGGATTCGAAAGCGGGTCTGAAAGCATTCTGAAAAGAATGAACAAACGTTATACGCCCGCTGATGTTCGTCGAATATCGAAAATGCTTGGGAAGCAACAGATCCACCGTATGGGATTTCTCTTGCTGGGAGGGCCCGGAGAAACCAAAGACAGCGTTGAAAAAAGCTTGTATTTTGCGGAATCACTGGAAACCGAGGTGATGAAGATCACGTCTGGAATCCGAATTTATCCCGATACAGCCCTTCATAGAACTGCCGTTGATGAAGGGATTATTGAACCGGATGAGGATCTTCTTTTTCCAAAGTTTTACATGGCCAAAGGATTGAAAGGCTGGCTGGAAGAGATGGTTGCCAACTGGATGGATGGCCACGAAAATTGGATAAAATAAGCAAGACTATGATTTATAACTCTATTTTAATCAGATACACGGGTGAATTTGGCGTAAAGTCCATTCAGTCGCAGGAATATATCGAAGATCTTCTCCACAGTAATATAAGACGTGCATTAATCACCAGAGGCGGGCGAGATCTTCTTGATCGCATAGAGTTCGTCTTTCGACGAGGGCGTCTTTATATCAATTTTGCAAAGGAGCAAGACACGGATGTCAATTTATTGATTTCAGTTGTCGGACGAATATTTGGAATATCTTCCATTTCACCCTGTTTTCGAACATCCCTTCGCGATAAAACTGCCGTTGTTTCGGTAGCTGCCAAGCTCATGGTCTCACACGGCATCTTCCCGGGCAGTTCCAAAATTTCAGTGCGTGCAATAAAAAACCCAAACCTCGACATCTCCTCTCTAAAAAAAGACATCACCAACTTTGGGAAAAAGATTGTCCAAAAAAATGATTCTGATAAAGGATTCTCAAGGCGTCGTTTCAAAAAAGGGCCGAGATGGAAAACAACCCCCTGGAACGGTCCAATCGAGAGAATGTTGGAGATAGAGATTTATGAGGATCAGGTTTACATTTCAGCTGAGCGGATTAAATCGCCGGGAGGCTTTCCACTGGGTTTAGATGATCAACTTGTCACACTGGTTAGTGGCGGTTTGGATTCGCCGGTCGCTGCCTGGATGGCAATGCGACGCGGTGCCATTCCGGTTTTTGTTGTCATGGATCCCCATGGAGATAAAAAAGGTACAAGGACAAATGCTTCCGGTGTAAGAGAAATAGCCCTGAAAAACATCGAGGTTTTAGTTGAATATACAAAAGGGGCCGCTGAAGCGCCGACAGTCTATGTCGTTCCATATGAATCTGTATTAGATGCTTTTATTAAACACGGCGCCAAGAAAGGCATCACCTGTCTTCTTTGCAAGCGCTTCATGTATCGTGTGGCCGAGCACATCTCCTTTCTTCATGACGCACAGGGTATCGTGACCGGAGAAATACTTGGTGAACAGGCGAGCCAAACGGCGAAGAATCTCAACGTTCTCAATGATGCCGTAAAGATGCCGGTGCATCGACCGCTCTTCGGATTTGATAAGGATGAGGTCGTATCTCTGGCCGGTCGCATAGGGACCAGACCCGTCGCCGATATCGCATCAGATCCATGTAAAGGTGTGCCGAATCATCCAACTATTCGCGGGGATTTGATCGAAGTTGAGAAAGTGGAAAAGAAAATCGACATTAAAAAATATGTAGAACAGTGCGTTAGCAATATAGAGAAACTATCCTGATCCGGGAAAGTTCCGTAAAAGGAAGATTCAGGTGTCAATTGATCCGCATGACTGTTGAATAAGTTTGGCCACCAAACCTGTCCAGCCGGTTTGGTGACTGGCGCCTAGGCCAACACCGTTGTCACCGTTAAAATATTCGTTGAACAGAATTAAATCGCGCCAGTGTGGATCATCTTGAAACTGGCGCTGACCGCCATAGATCGGTCTCTCACCGTCGCCATTGCGCAAGAAGAGTCGTATCAACCTCAGAGACAGCTCAGTGGCGACCTCGCCGAGTGTCATCTCATGACCGGACCCGGTGGGGCACTCCACCTTCAAGCTGTTGCCGTAATAGTGGTGAAGCTTCTGCAAGGACTCAATCAACAGATAGTTGATAGGAAACCAGACAGGGCCCCGCCAGTTTGAGTTGCCGCCAAACAGAGCACTTTCCGATTCGGCGGGCTGGTAGCTGATCGTATGGGGCTGCCCATCGACATAAAAAGTATAGGGATGCGCCTTGTGATATTTTGACAGTGATCTTATTCCATATTCGGAAAGAAATTCATTTTCGTCAAGCATGGGAGCAAGGATCCTCACCAGCCGATAGCGATTGACAATCGAAAGGAGTCGCCGAGACTTTTTCCCTGGATGTTTCACGCAGGCGACATCGCCGCTGTCGCGCAAAAATATTCGGTTTTCAAAAAACCAGTTCAGACGACGCTTGAAAACCGGCAGGCTCTCGACAAGATCATGTTCAAGGGTTTCAACGGCCAGCAGTGGCATTAACCCTACCAATGATCGAACTTTAAGGGGGACAACATTGCCGTCGGGCAAATGGAGGGCGTCGTAAAAAAAGCCGTCTTCCTCGTTCCACAGGCTGAGACCGCCGCGGTAATCACCGGTCATTGCTCGGGCAATGCGAAGGAAATGCTCAAAAAATTTGCTCGCGCTATTCTGATAAACCGGATTGTTATTTGCCAGCTCCAGGGCAATTTTTAACATGACCAGACAGTAAAACCCCATCCAGGAAGTTCCATCGGACTGGTCGATGTGGCCGCCGGTCGGCAGGGGGGCGCTGCGGTCAAAGACACTGATATTGTCCAAACCCAGAAAGCCGCCTTGAAAGACATTTTTACCTTCTTCATCTTTTTTGTTCACCCACCAGGTGAAATTGATCAGCAATTTGTGGAAAATACTTTCCAAAAAGGCATAATCCGACTCTCCCCGGTTCTTGGCTTCGATTTTATAAACACGCCAGGCAGCCCAGGCGTGAACCGGCGGATTGACATCGCTAAAGCTCCATTCATAAGCGGGCAGCTGCCCGTTGGGGTGCATATACCACTCACGGGCCATCAACTCCAATTGTCGTTTTGCATAGTCAGCGTCAACCAGAGCCAGCGGTATGCAGTGAAGCGCCAAGTCCCAGCCGGCATACCAGGGGTACTCCCACTTGTCCGGCATGGAAATGATGTCAAAATTATTGAGATGCTCCCAATCTTGATTTCGTCCATTTGCGCGAGCCTCGGGTGGTGTCGACATCCCGGGATCCCCTGCAAGCCACTGCTCGACATTATAGTAAAAAAACTGTTTGGACCATAGCATTCCTGCCAGGGCCTGTCGCTGTATCTGTTTTTCGTCTTCATTCAGCCCCGGCTTTTGGGTGGCGGCATAAAATTCGTCGGCTTCCGCCAGTCGCTGATTAAAAATTTCATCGAAGTCTTCAAATGCTGATCCATGGAATGTATTCGAAAGACGCAGCCGCAGTGTCCGTGAGTTTCCCGGAAGAATTTCTTCATGGTATAAAACGGCTGCCTTCGTGCCCTTACGGGCGGGGTTAACTGCATCGGTTTGGCCGTTGGTCAGATAATAATGAAATGCATCCTTGACGTATGGATTATCGTTGGGCTTTCCGTAAAGGCGGGTTTTGTTGGTTTCATTATCAGTGAAAAGCAGATCTTGAGGGTTTTCAGCGTATAGATAGTAGACGCCGGCAGCCGGATGATCTGTCTCAAAAACGGTTACCCCCGGCAGTCCCTTGATCTCATTGATCCGGGGTTTTTCTGGAACATCTCCCATGGGACCTGCGTCATATCCCCAGCTCCAGGTATTACGGAACCAGAGGGTGGGCAGGAGATAACAATCGGCGGCTTCCGGCCCGCGGTTCGTCACAGTGATTTTAATTAGAATGTCATCCGGGTCCGCTTTGGCATATTCTGCCAAAACATCGAAATAGTGGTTTTTTTCAAACACACCGACATCGACCAGTTCATACTCGGAATCAAACACGTCGCGCCGATTGTTTTCTGTTACCAGATCCAAATAAGGGAACTCGGCCTGGGGGTATTTGTAAAGCATCTTCATGTAACTGTGTGTGGGAGTACTATCGAGGTAAAAATAAGATTCTTTGACATCTTCGCCGTGATTGCCTTCAGAACCGCTGAGCCCAAACATGCGTTCCTTTAAGATTGGGTCCTTTTTGTTCCATAAGGCCAGGGAAAAGCAAAGATATTGATACCGGTCGGAAATCCCGGCAATGCCGTCTTCTCCCCAGCGGTAGGCTTTGCTGCGCGCGTGATCATGGGGTAGAAAGTCCCAGGCATTACCATCTTCACTGTAATCTTCGCGCACGGTGCCCCAGGAGCGCTCGCTTAGATACGGACCCCACTTTTTCCAGTTCCTTTTGCGTTTTTTGTGTTCAATAAGCCGTTTATGTTCAGCAGTCGGTTTCATCGTTTTTTCCCTTTGAAAAAATCAAGGTGAGATAATAATTCTTCATACGCTATATTTATAAGTTGTTAGTCGCGATTTTTTTGATTACATTACACATAGATTGAAATTTCAAGCGTCTGAACCATTTTTGAAGATAATTATCTATACAGCATAAGATTTTACAAAACATCTTCGATGTAAGGTATTTGCTTCGAATGCGATATAGCATCTGAATCTTGTATGAAAATAGATGACGATGATTATTCAAAGCTAACATCAGATAAAAATACAACCATGTTATGAGTTTATATAAAAAGTTGGGTGCGAAACTTGAGTTATTTATAATATGGCTTTCGGACCGGCTGTCGGGAGATATACGTCATGAAAAAGTCAATGGATAAAACACTCGTCTTGGCCGGTGACGTTGGCGGGACAAAAACAAATCTGGGACTTTTCTTTAAAGAAAAAGAACGTCTTGTATCAAAAGTGATCGAAACGTTTTCAAGTCCAAACGAACCTGATCTTGAGCACATTATAAAGAAGTTTTTCGAGATCCATCCTGTATCGGTTACCCGTGCATGCTTTGGAGTTGCAGGTCCCGTGATAAACGGCGTGTCTAAAACCACCAATCTTCCCTGGAATGTTTCTGAAGATCGGATCAAGAAGCAGTTTCATTTTCATCATGTCAGGATTGTCAACGATTTAACCGCTACCGCAATGGCTATACCGCTGTTGAACAGGGATGAATTTTTTTCTTTAAATCAGGTAGCGTCCATAAAAGGACATCATCTTGCGCTGATCGCCCCCGGAACGGGTCTGGGGATAGCAATGATGATGTATCAGAGAGGTCGATACTGGCCGATACCTTCTGAGGGTGGTCATGCTGATTTTGCGCCAAATAATGACCCGGAAGCAGAGCTGTGGGGGTATCTTCATCAACGCTATGGTCATGTGAGTATTGAAAGAGTGGTTTCCGGATCCGGTTTGGTAAATATTTATATGTGGTTGAAAGACTCAGGCCGCATCGGTGAACCAGAATGGTTAAGTCAGAAGCTTAAAAAAAATGATCCTGCTAAGACCATCACTGACGCCGCCCTGGCGGGTAAAGATCCCGGATGCGTTAAAGCACTGAATATGTTTGTCTCCATCTTTGGCGCTGTTGCCGGCAATTTAGCGCTAACCAACATGACCATGGGCGGGGTTTACCTGGGCGGCGGAATTCCCCCGAAGATTTTATCCAAATTGGAAGAAGATATCTTTATGGAAGCATTTACAAACAAAGGACGCTTTAAAACCTTTCTTGAGCAAATACCCGTCAAGGTCATCCTGAACGATAAAGCAGCCCTTGTCGGTGCAGCAAATTATGCAAGTCAACTTAAATAGTTTCCATCCAGAAATGGCCCTTTTTCGCAATCTCTGCGCCTGCCCTGTGAAATGCAGCGCCTATTTCTCTGGGTCAATCTGCAGAATTGCTTGTGCGGCGTACCACTTGTACGCCTCCGCGTAATCCCTTGATTTCCTTGACCTTGCGAAAAATTGCTAATTTCTGCACTGGAAACTTAATTTGTGCCCAATATAGATTTATGGATGGACACTAATTAGTAAATCTGTTTAAACAGCATTTCAGCCATGTCCGGATGGAGTTCTTTTAAAATTTTATATTCTTCCAGTGCTGATGCCTTATCGTTGTTGTTGAGATAGAAAAGTCCCATATTATAATGCGCCGGAGCAAAATCAGGATCAACTCGAATCGCCTGCTTGAAGGCTTCGACTTCTGCTTTGCTGTCTCCCAGCCCGCCATACGCAATGCCAAGATTGTAAAGTATTGGAGCCGAATCCGGCTCGATTTTCAAGGCATTTTTATAGGATGTCACCGCAACATCATAGCGTCCCAGGCTGTTGTAGGTCAAGCCCATATAAAAGTACGTCGGTACATGATCAGGATTAATTCTTAGAACCTGTTTAAACGCCTTTTCTCCATTTTTGAATTCTTCCAGCTTGCCGTAAACCATGCCAAGATCAAAATAAGAGGGGGCATGATCAGGATCAGCTTCTATGGCCTGGTAATAGGCTTCGATGGCTTTTTCATAGCGACCCAGTTTCCGATAGTAACGAGCCAGGTTAAAATAAGAAACGGCATTCTTCGGGTCAATCCGAATGACCTGTTTATACGCCTCTATGGCTTGTTCCGGTTGGTCTAACCCATCATAGCAACTTCCCAGTCCATACCATGCCACCGTATCATTCGGGCTTTTCTCCGTAGCTTCTTTAAAGTAATTGAGAGCGTCTTTAAATTCTCCTCTGATGGAAAAATTAAATCCTTGTTTGCACAATTTTTCAACCAGTTTTGGCGTTCTCATCTTGATATCATACGTCCATTCCGAAAGTGTTTTTGTCGTCTCATTCTGTTTTAAATCAAGTATCTCTTTGCTGGAAACAGCAAAATTAAGATTCTGTCCCCTGGTCGCCTGGAATGAAACCACGCCGATCACTTTACCTCTCATATTTACCACAGGACTTCCACTGGATCCCGGAGAAATTGGCGCTGAAAGTTGAAAAACCTTTCCCACGACCGGCAGTTCTCGAACGGCAGATACAATGCCTTCGCTAACCGTCTGCTCAAGTCCCAGAGGACTCCCCACCACCACAACACGATCAGCAACAGAGGGCTCTGTTTCAGTAACGGTAATCCAGTGAATTGACGATTCCGGTATTTTTACCCACACTTTGATTAAATCTGAAGGTTTATTTTCAGCCACAACCAGCTCGATGGGATACTGTTTCCCGTCATAAGTTTTTACATCGGCAGCATAAGAACCTTTTAGGACATGGTAATTCGTAATAAGATATCCCTTTTTGTCAATAAAAAAGCCGCTTCCCAGATTTGATACCTCTCGATTAACATCATAAGCGACAATGGTCACGACCGCCGGCTGTATTTTTTTTACCAATGGGACAATATGGCTGGTTGATAATTCCGTTTTATTATAGAGCCTGGTGCATCCGGGCATAACCAGAAATACAAAAATCGTAAATAGCATAATGATTTTGAGTCGCATTTTCACATTCCTAAAAGAAGAAAATTTCGATGATTCCATATTAATTGTCGAATAAAACACTGAAACTTTACAAATAAAATAAGAACAAAATATCATTCTGCAACAACAGCTGTCTATATATCAACCGAAACCGAATATTAAAACACTTTGGTTTTATTACAGGCTTTTTCTTGTTGACAGAATGTGCAAGCGTGTCAATACTTGAAGTGAAGCTAAGATTTGAAACAATTAAAAACGGTTGAACAGGGAGGACAAGATGCTTCGAATGTCTAAAATATTCCGTATGTGTTTTATAACTTTATTTATAAGCTCATCATTTTTTATTTCCGGTGCAGCTTTTGCCGATGAAATTACTGACTCCATTGAAGAAGCGATCGAATATTATAAGGAGGGGAATTATGTTGAAGCTACCAGCAGCCTAGACTACGCATCCCAACTCATACGCCAAAAGCGAAGTGGCAAGCTGGAAGCTTTCTTACCTGAACCATTAGCCGGATGGTCGGCAGAGGATGTAAAATCCAAGGCTTCCGGTGCAGGATATCTTGGTGGTATGATTTCAGCCAAGAGAAAGTATAAGAAAGATAAAAGTTCCGTTACAATAGAAATAATCACGGATTCTCCTGCCCTTCAATCAATGGTTATGATGTTTTCAAACCCTGCCTACGCTTCAGCTGATGGTGGGAAACTCACAAAAATAAAGAGGCAGAAGGCCATCATAAAGTACCGTCCGTCAAAAAAAAATGGAGAAATAAATATCGTTGTAGCGAAGCAATACCTTGTTTCGGTTAAAGGGCGGAATATCAACCAAAATGATTTAGTCGATTATGCTTCAGCCATCGATTACAAGACGCTCAAAAAATTTTAACTCGTGTTCGTCCATAAATGGTTTTTTGCCCAATTTCTGCGCCTGCCCTGCCTGCCCAATGGAATGCTTTTGAAGTTCTTATTCCATCGGGGTGAAATGCGGAGCCTATTTCTCTGGGGTTATGCTCAAAAAATAATCCTCGGAATATCAACTATATGCCTGCTTGGCCCGGTAGATTTTCCATCGGGGTGGTTATTTTCTCGCATGCCCCTCCGGGCCGGAGGCTTGATCTTAACCAAAAATCCTCATTTATGGATGGACACTAACTCATATAAATGAGGGGTCGAAAGGTTTATACGGTTTGAAAAAAAAGCATTGTCCATGGAGCGATTTAATAAATAAAAACACCCAGAACCCGAGAACAATCAGAGGAGAATAATGAACGTTTGTCACGAGGATAATGTTTTAGAGGAATTGTTGCGGCTTCTAAAATTAGAAAAAATAGAGGAGACTATTTTTCGAGGGCAAAGTCAGGATTTGGGTTTTGGCAGTGTGTTTGGTGGACAAGTGTTGGGCCAAGCCTTATCTGCCGCATATCAAACCATTCAATCGGACCGTAAAGCCCACAGCCTTCATGCATATTTTTTAAGAATGGGTGATGCAAACAAGCCCATCATTTATGACGTTGACTGTATCCGTGATGGAAAAAGTTTTACCACTCGCCGTGTCGTTGCAATCCAAAAGGGCCAGGCGATATTTAACATGTCTGCTTCATTTCAAGTTGATGAGCCGGGATTTGATCATCAAGACAAGGCTCCGGAGATAACCGGCCCGGAAGGAATTGAATCCGAGCTCGAACTTGCAATGGCAGTTGCTGACAAAATACCGGAATCGATTCGAGAAAAAATCTTGTGCAAAAAACCCATTGAGTTTAGACCGGTAAATCCCATCGACCCTTTTTCTCCGGAAAAAAGGGAGCCCGTCGGTTACACGTGGTTTAAGGCCATCGACAAAATGCCGGATGATTTTAGGGTGCACCAATACATGCTGGCCTATGCATCTGATTTCGGTTTCGTGACCACATCTCTTTATCCCCATGGGCATAGTTACTGGGAGCGTGATATGCAAGTGGCCAGCCTGGATCACGCGTTGTGGTTCCATCGGGATTTTCGAATGGATGAATGGCTTTTGTACGTCATGAAGAGTCCAAATGCCTACAAGGCCAAAGGATTAAACAACGGGAAAATCTACACCAAGGAAGGGAAACTAGTTGCTTCTGTGAGTCAGGAAGGGCTTATACGAAACCGGGCCATGAAATAAAGATTAGTGTGCCATCAATTGAGGTGTGAATTTCCGGTACATCCATTATGATCAATAACCATAAGAAAACCGGTTTGAAGATTCGCAGAAAACAAGTTGGCCCATGGGGGCTGAATGCATATGTACTGGTTTGTTCGAAAACCCGAAAAAGTGTGCTTGTCGACCCTGGAGCCGAGCCGGATGCTTTGGACAAACTGCTGACAAAAACTGAGCCGGTGGCAATAGTACTGACCCACACCCATTCCGATCACATAGGGGCCTTGGCTGAAATGCGAAAACGACTCGAGGTTCCGATAATGGCGCATTCCGGACCTCATGCCGACATTATGAACCTGGATGCCGACCGCTGGCTGGCCCATGGCGCCAGGGTTAAAGTTGGCAACCATCAAATAAACGTATATCATACACCCGGTCATACTCCCGATCAAATATGTCTGATGAATGAGGATCACCATTTCGCTGTTGTGGGGGATACGATTTTCGACGGCGGCCCGGGTAGAACCTGGTCCATCAAGGGATTTCAGATGACCCTGAAAACATTACGAAACATCGTATTATCCTGGTCGGATGAGACCGTCTGCTATCCAGGTCACGGGCCTTCATTTTGCCTGGGGGATAAGCGCAAAGCTATAGAAGCATTTTTGAATAAGGACCATGGACCTTTTTTTGGGGATGCAACGTGGGATATGTAGCCATTATTGGAAAAGGAAATCGACACCGTCTTTTTCATTTTTCAGCGGTTGTAGCACTTTCGCTCTACATAAGTGGAAATTCTTTCATCAAAGACAGCTTCGCTTTCGTGGATTATTTTTCCACCCTCCCAGGTTCCGCACGCAACAACAACTGTATCTCCAAGGTTGAACTTCATACCGCATGCCGGACAGCCTTCTGCATTATAGGT
>CALLDL010000159.1 GCA_937998305.1 uncultured Desulfobacterales bacterium
GGCTGCAGCATTCTTGGCATGTAAAATTGGGTGTAATTTTTTATCATACCCACAATTTCTGTATTCACAATAGATTCCATTCTTTGAGGCGGATATCCAAGATCTTTGAATGGAAGCACAGATGTCTGCTTTTGGTGGCAGTCTTCACAGCTGTATGGTGTTTTGCTGACGATTTTATGTATTATTTTTTTGGCTTTCGACTTTTGTGTATCGGTGAGCCTGTTTTCCATTTCACGGTATTCGCGCGCAAAGTCAATCCGTTCCTGAGTATCGATTCTCCGGATCTTCCCGTTTACGCGCTCAAACGGGATAATTTTAGATCGATATGTTCCCGGGAGAATCCCTTCCATATCAGGGTTTGGAACAATTTCACCGGTGGTTCGATCATACCATTTGAATATGCCGGTTTTTGCGTTTCCTTCCAGTCTTACGTGGCACGTCTGGCAGCTTAAAAAAGATGCATGCATATTACCGAATGCCCTGAACTCCTTTATTTTATCGTGCGGTATATCGCCATGGCATCCAATGCAGAATGACGTTTTATCAGCGGTGAAATCAAAATCGATATGGTGGAAGTGGCCCTTCAATCGTTTTTCTTCCAAAACTCTGTAACCGAGGTAATGTTTCACTCTTTCATCACTTTCAAGGATGGCTTTTTTAAATGAAATTTGCTCCGTTAGGTTTTTTGCAGGAATGTTTATACTTGCTGCTTCCAGAACCCTTTTTCTGATGTGGTATTCTTCAAACAGTTCTGCAAATGTCAAATTCCAGATAATTGCCATAAATAACACCGTCAGCGCTATCAATCCCAAGATATAAAATTTTGAAAGCAATTTTTTCATTCGGAATAAACCCTTTTCATGGAAACATGATCACCCTGGTCATGGGGCGGAAGAATTTCATGCTCGAGACCTGCTTTTGTCATCATTTTTACATAATATTCATAATGTTCTTCAACCATCAGTTTTTCGGGCAAATATCCTGTCAGAAAAACAGTGCCCATGGGAAAAACAGCGATTGAAAAATGGACGTTATAAAAGTGCCATATAAAAAGAAAGAGCGCAGCCAGCAATGCCTCATCGCTGTGCGCAATCAAGGCAAAATTAATAAACTCTCCTGGAATAAATTTAGTAAAGAACTCCTTGTGCCACATTATGAGGCCTGAAAATCCAATGATCACAATCCCCCAGAAGGGGGCCCAGTAGTCAAATTTTTCTTTCCATGTAAATCTATCGCCTTCAGGCCGCTTGTCCGACAAAAACAATAAATATTTTACCAGGTCTATGATGTCTCTGACATCCTTGAAATTCGGCACTAGGGGCTGGGCAAGCAGCAGTTTTAAAACCTTGCCGGCACTTAAACCTTCCTTTCGTTTTAATGGGATGATCTGCCTGGTGTATATCGAATGTGAAATGTAAATGAGGTGATAAACAAAGAGTATCAATAATATGCTCCCGACAATTTTATGAACCACCGGGGCATAATGAATTCCTCCGAACAAGGCATAAAGACGGTGTGCCCAATGCGCATCATGGAATTTTAGCGGTATGCCGGTCAACACGAGGACGATAACCATTGATGCAAGGCAGATATGCTGTATCCGTTGATTCAGTGTAAATCTGAAAAAGTATTTTTTGTCGTTTTTAATCTTGATCATCCGGTTTCCCATCGCTTTTTCCCTTGCGATTGAAGGTTAAATTCGGGAATAATCTTCGGGTTAATTCGAGAAACATAATTCCCATTAGGGGTAAAAGTGTACCGCCGGTCAGTATGATAAAAAATGTTCTGAAATAAAACTGCTTGGGACTTTGCTGCCTGTCGAAAACAGGATGAACCTTATAGCTGGCAAGTTTTGGAGACGCCTTGGGATGGCATTCCAGCCTGGAGCATATGGTGGATTTGTTGTTTTCATAGGTGGGTGAAAACTGATTCTCATGGCTTAGCATCTGGTGGACGGACTCTCCTAAACGGACATGACAGTCAAGGCAATCGGGTATGCGCTCACTAAGAAAACTGGCCGCCTTTCCGTGAAACGTCTCTCCGTAGGCTGAGACGACTTGCGTGGGCAACTGGTGTCTTGCAGCTATATTTGGATCATTGTGACAGCGCCCACACATTTCAGCGATATTCTTTGGACTCCTAATCTTATGCAATCGTGTTGTGATGTGGTTGTAAAACCTGAAAATAAAGTCATCCGTCTTATGACACACCCTGCATCGGCCCATTGCCGCTTCGGAAATGCCGGGACGCACCATTTTATAAAAAGAGAGTGGCCTGTAGAGTGGATTGTCATGGCAACTTTTACAGGTAGGAAGATCTTTGACGTATTTTTTGGATTTGCCGGCGATATCGATTTTTCCGTGCACACTTTTTTCCAAAAATGTTTTAACATCCTTGTGGGAAAATTTCTTTTCACTGGCTGGTTCGATAATATGACACTCTGTTAGACAGTCTACTTTTTTGGCAGGTTCATGGGGAATCTTTTTAATGTCGGTATGGCAATCCCCGCATTTGACCTTGGCATGAACACTGTTGTTAAATATAGATTCATTAACAAAAAGAAGCCTTAATTTGCCTTCCTCGTCAATTCTGCTAAGACCAGGATATTTGTGACACAACAAACAGTTGCCGATATCAGCGGAAAAAACATCTGCCGGGATGGAAAAAAGAAATAGGCAGAAAAATAAGACAAGAAAAAAAATGTATCTAAAATCCGGTTTTAAGCGCATTCTATTTGCCTGTTAGTAAAGAATCCGGGCCCAGAGGACCCGGCTTTGATATAGCCCCTGGAATGGGCTGTTTTACTTAAAGCCGTACAAGTTAAAAGTGTCTATCTCTGGTTAGCCGGTTAACCGGTTAGCCAGTTGGCCGGTATTAAATTCCGGGCAAACCGGCATGACGGGCTGACGGGCACAACCTTTTTTTAACTATAGTTCACTTCAAACTCTTGCAGCGATTCTTTAGGCAGAGCCGGAAAACTCTGACCTGCCTCTCCGAGGCGTAGGCTCTACGAGCCGGAGGTCCAAAGGACCAGGTTTTCAAGACCGAATAAAAATCCCACTAATTTTTGAAATTCGGCATTTTTTTATGAATAAAAGAGTTAACCGACTGATTACCAAACAATATCAACAATAGAGCAAATTCCATGCCAGAATTATTCATAGAATCCGGCTTTTAGTGTACGAATAATAAACATTAAATTCGATAAAATATCATTATATAAGGGGGTTGGAATTGTTCGAAATCGGTACAACTCATTTTTTTTCAAAAAAAATCGAAGCGTAACCTAGAGTCGCGTTTTCAGATAGGAGGGATCATGGAGATTATTTTTTTCTCATATTCGCTTTTCGTTCATTTGCATTGTGGAAATATTTATACCTGTACAGCCCATCCGGCCCATGGCAGTCTTTACAGGGAAGAATAGACGATCTGGATCTGAGGAAACTGTTGGTTGCATCCCCCTCGATATTCGCCCCTTTTCCTTTGGCATTCACTCCCGCATCCCATATATGGGCATCATGGCAGGATGGACATGAAACGGTTCCCAAAGTTTCCGGTTCTCCGTAACTTTTGTGAAACATCGGGAAAAAATCGATTCTGCCCGGAACATTTCTATCGGCGCTGTTAATCAATTTGTCCTGTGGATGAGAAGATATCTGCGGAATTTTATCCTTAGCAGGGCCTTTACCTGAATGGCAGGAATTGCACATCATGCCCATCAGATTCTCACCCGTGCCAAAATTCCGGGCCCAGAGCCGAGCCCAGTTTTCACTGTTGTGGACCAGATGACAGACACCGCAAACACCAGACTCAGCCGGGGTCTGGTCTTTGATATTTTTTGATGCCGAGTCCGTTACCCTGAGGTCATGATCTGTTTTTTCAATATAGGCTTTCTCCGCGTGACAGTTCCCACACAGCTTGGAACCCGGAGATGCCTGCAACCTTAAAAAACTGTTCTGGGAATTCCCTTCAGTATCATAATGATCTGAATCGATGTTTTTCACCGGGTCCCACCGATGGGGCTCATGGCATGTGAGACAGGTCATGTCCCCTTTTTTGGATTTTTTCCCGTTCTTGTCAAAAAGGGGCAAGGTGGTGGTCATACCTTTTTTAAAAGGGGATACGTTGACCGGATGTGAATAGTCTTTGATGACCTTTTTTCCGGCCATGCCCTTTTCATTGTGACAGCTGATACAAATATCCTGGACAATGTTTTCATCCGGGGTCTTTATTTCACGGGCCCACAGGAATGCCCCCTGTCCTTTGTGAACCAGATGACAGCTCCCGCACAATCCCGATTCCGAAGGTGTTCGGTTTAAGATATTTTTGGTTTCAGGCGCCATCTTGGTCATATCGTGTTTGGAGTTGGCCACTAAATTTTTATCACGATGACACTCTCCGCAGATATCCTGCTGTCGCTTTCGCAGAAAGGACATCGGCGTATCCGAATTAATATTCGTCGCTGACCTCGCCGTTGCTGAATCCGCTTTTGATCCGTGAGGGTCATGACAGGTTGCACAGGTCATATTTCCGTTTTTATCAGGAGCCCCTTGAAGGTTAAACAGCGGAAGCGTCAATTTTTTTCCAGATGCAGCCAGTGACTGAATCTTTTCAAAAGGGTTCACATTCAAAGGATGTGAAGTGCCTGTGATCGTAACTTTTTCAGCCACTTTCCCTTTCCGGTGACAGCTCAGACAGAACCGTGACCTTGACGCTTTTCCCGGGGGAAGCTGTTTGGCCCACAATCGTTTGTTGGCTGAATTATGGGGTAAATGGCAGACCCCGCAGGGTCCTGATTCGACGGGCCGCTGCTGCTTTATATTTTTTTCATCGGGAAATGATTTGCGCAAATCGTGCTTGGTGGCGATGAGGCTTTTTTGGCCATTATGGCAAGTCACACATAGTTTCGAATTTTTGTTATCAACGACGGTTATTTTATTCCCTCTTGCCCCGTGGGCTTTATGACAGGTTTGACAGATGACATTATTTTTGTTTGTTCCCGGTTTACTGCCCAATTTAAAGAGAGTGTCCGGCAAATCAAATGCCGCTGTTTGAAGCGGATGGCTGTTGGAACGTTTAAAGTCGGCTTCATTGGCATGGCACATCGCACACAGCTTCGAATCTATATTTTTTTCTCTAAAGAAAGAGGTGATCCCCGAGTCGTCAGGCGCAGCGCCGGCCCCGTGGGCAGAATGGCAGGTTCCGCAATAAATTTCACCTTTATTGCTTAAGGGGAGAGTGGATGGAATTGACATCCGGCTGGAGGGTTTTACAGATGTTTTGTGCCCGCTGTATTTCCATACGATGGATCGTGAATCATTAACATACCCGTCATGGCAACTGTAACAAATTTCTTCGGAACTCACAACTCCCTGCGTGTCTTTCATGAGAACATTGCCCGGCTGCCATTCAATCAGAGGTTTCTTGTCCGTCCTAAAATCGTCCAGCCACATGACATGACAAATCGCACAATCTCTTTTGGAGCTCATTTCCGCAGCAAGGGCGGCTGAAGTAATAAAAAGAGATGCCAAAATCAAAAATATATATAGCCAAGGCGTTGTTTTAACCATCAAATTTTGCTGTTATTATAGGTAAGCGGCAAATTTGCTAATGTAATACCCTAAATGAGCGAAAGTCGAGGATGCCCCAGATTTGAGGCATCAAGGGCGAAGCCGTAGTCGTCTACTGCGAGCCCTTGATAACGAAAAAGATAGGGTATCATCGGCTTTCCTGAAAGGTAAACAAAATGGGATTTTTTTAATAAATTTATACCTCATTTATAGAGGTGTTATGAAAACACATCTGAATTCACTAAAATGCATAAAAAATCAAAACCATAAAATATTTTCCCATTTTGTTTACGATCAATTAGGGCAATAATTTCAACACACTTACTTTGTTGCTCCTCATTTCAACCACTTGGAGCCTGTCATTTTTGTTGTCGATAACAATCCCCACCGGCGTCGTAAATTTTCTGTTTTTGCTGTTTTCACAGACAACCCCCAGAAAGAGTCCTAAATCTGAAAATATCTGTATGAAACCCATATAACTGTCGCTGATGAACACCCGGTTATTTTTGTCTACGGCAACGCCTTTGGGTCTGAAAAGTCTGCCCGGAAGCACGCCCCAAGAACCGATATTTGCAATAAATTTGCCGAACGGATCGAATTTTTGGACCCTTGTGTTGAGAACGTCTACAACAAAGACCTCATTGGATTCATTTATCGTCAGAATTCCCGGATATCTAAACTCCCCGGGACCTTCCCCGAACCGTCCCCATTCAAAATCAAACGTTCCATTCTGCCGGTATACTTTTATTTTATGGTTATCATTGTCAGAAACATACAAATAACCTTTCAGCCTGGAAACGGCCACATCCACCGGATCTGAAGGCTTCTCACCCGGACCTGACTTGACCGCAAACAGATATAAAAACTTTCCTCTAAGATCGAAAACCTGGATTCTGTGATTGCCCGAATCCGCGATAAATACTTTGCCGTCGTCGGATATATCGATGCCAAGAGGATGCTCGAATTCACCGTTGCCGGCGCCTTTACGACCAAAGGCGAATTTCCATCTGCCACGGCTGTCAACAACGCTGATTCGATGATTAACACCATCCACCAGATAGACATCTCCATTGGGACCGATGGAGATATCGCTGGGTTGATCGGCGTTTGGCTGAATATCGAAAAGAAATTCAACGTTTATACAGTCTTGGGCAAAACAAATATTTGGAATGACCGTTACAGAAAGGATAACGATGAGACAAATCAAAGTGAGATTTGTTCGGATCAAACAGCAACCCTTATTTGATAGAAAATCCTCCATTTCAGGCTTTCAAGTCTTCAGGTAATATGGCTTCTTATTTAAAAAGATTCGGCAGATAGAAATTTTCATATTTGGTTATCAATCCCTTGACATTCAACTGTTCCAGGTCTGCGGTCCTCTTTTTACTAAATCCCAGCTTATTATAGTCAAAAATACCCTTTTTTGAGTGGCAGATATTGCATTCATGCCCTTTGGGTTTGATATTTACATGGAATTTATTCTTGACCCCGTCTCTCTGTTCAGGCGTCAGCGTGTCTCTCACTTTCATGTAATCTTTGGCCAAAGGTGCATCCTGCATTTGAATGGCGGATGAAAGACCCCCAGCCTTTTTAAAGTAAGGTGAAATCTTGGACAATATGTCCTCGACGGCGACAAGATTCCCTGTTTCCACATCATAACTCGTGCCAAAAAATGGACCCTCGGGATTTTCATCGTAAGGATTATACCACTTATATACCACTTTCGCATCCTTGCCCTCTTTTATGTGACAGGTTTCGCAAGCAAAATACTGGGTGTGCATGTTTAAAAGAGACCTGACTTTCTTGCTTTTGCTGTGGGGATAATCAGAGTGACAAATGAAGCATACCGGACGCTTATTTTCAGAAAGTTTCGGAAACTCGATGATATTATGAAAATGCCGGTGTACTTCAAACTCTTCATGTTTTCGAGATTCTTCTAAAATTGCCGAATGTTCGACGGGCATAAGTTTTGCCTTGACCGGCGTTATGATTTCAGGGGCATGGGGGGACAATGTAAAATGAAACAACACCCCTGCCAGTACGACCAGAATCATCATTATAACGCCCAATCCTATGAGATATGCGAATATGGGATGATCTGTTCTTTCAGGTTTTCCAGGCACTTGACGTTACCTCCTTCAAGCCGAATATTTCACGAAAAACAGCATCCAAATATGTTCATTCAGACGGTTAAAATACTCGGATTAATATTCATTTTTTTTATCAGTAAACTCTGGGTAAATCTTCGACCGACACCTTTACTCTGAGCCCGAATCCTTTTTCCTCCAAGAGTCTTCGCATGTACTCTTTTTCTTCGGGTATTTCATCGAGATTGTTGATATATTCTAGAAAATGCTCCTCGATTTGATGCTCCCGGGTGATCCTGCCGGTTAAGAACGTCCATTGCAGCGGAAATCGACCCGGTACCAGATGAACATTCGACAGGTGCCAGAACGCCACCACGATCAGCGCCATAATCGCCTCATCAACGTGCATCAATCTGGCAAAATCCTGAAAAAAAGCCGGCAACGGCCAAAGATTTGCGATCGTCTCCGAGAAGACCTTCACCAATATTTCAGGTAAGAATTTAGCGGCTTCCGAATAGATTCTAGCGGTTATTTCAGGGAACAGCAAGGATGATCCTGCGAATATGAGTACCGTATTTCCCCATAAGATCGCCAGGTAATGAAGCTTTTGTTTGTACATAAACTTATCCATCTTGGGCCGATAATCCTTAAAGCCTAAAAAGTATTTAATGTCATTGATCAAATCATGGAAGTCTTTAATTCGAGGAATTTGAGTCCGTTTATAATCAAACTCTCCTTTGAGAACCTTTAGAAGCGATCCTCCGATAATGGTAAACAGATGATACACCGCTGCGAAGACCATCACGGCGGCGGCAATTCGGTGGATTAACCTGGCCATGTCGGCACCGCCGAACAGCGATATCACATACGGCGCCCAGAAAAGATCACTGAAATGAAGGGTCATCCCTGTTGCCGCAAGGACAATAAACGTCGTAAAAACCAAAAAATGCTGTATGACGATGTGAATGGAATAGCGCGGCAGATCGCCTAAAGGGTTGGATTCAACA
This sequence comes from uncultured Desulfobacterales bacterium, assembly GCA_937998305.1. Taxonomy (GTDB): domain Bacteria; phylum Desulfobacterota; class Desulfobacteria; order Desulfobacterales; family UBA11574; genus UBA11574. Next base: position 8,665 of record CALLDL010000159.1, read on the forward strand.
TGTCGATAAATATCTCTGGGGATGTTGCCTAAACCGTCTACATATGTAAAATAGTCGTCTTCGGCAATTGAGGTGTCTTTTGCTTTGATTGCAATCGCTTCAGATGATGTTGTCATAAAATCTCCTAATTATATCCTTATTTTTCTAGAATTTAGCGTTTTGATTCCCCTCGCCACGTCGTTCCGCGTCTTATCTGCCATTTCAGACCATTCTTTTTTCGAGCGTAAGTTTCGAGAGAGAGTAAACCCAAAAGTCCAAACACGGTGGCGAACAACGCCAATTTAAGGCCAAAACTAGCAAAAAATAATGCCGGTTTTTCATTTCTGTCGATACTTGAATGCACTGCAATCTCTATGAACCGGTCATTTGTTTTTTTATGGCACTGTTTGCATGTTGTTTTGAGGTTGTCTTTGTTCACAGTGGCAGTTCCATGGTCTTTCTTGTAAATATCGTGCAGTGCATTTGAAGCATGACAACTGATACAATCAGCAGCTTCCTGGGATCCCAGGGCCACTGCCTTGCCATGTATCGAATGGTTATATGTTTCTACTGCTGTCATACTGGCATCGGTAACTTTTAATGTTTTCATTAAGTCGACATCCTGATGGCACTTTGAACATAATGACACAATCTCTTGGGGCGAGCGGGAGGTTTTGTGTCTCAGCCTATGGGTCATATGCTTGTAAGCCTGAGTAACCCCATTTTTCTGATGACAGTTTTGGCAGCGTGCCAGCGTTTCTTCATAAGCGATTCTTTTTTCATCAACCCGGGTATAAATCGGATTAAGGTGGCAATACTTGCAATAGGGTTTTGCTTTTTGTAATTCCGGAGGGTCTTCGGATTTAATTCCATGAATACTTTCATTATAACTTTCTATAATTTTTTTATGGGAAAAGTTTTCCTCGGCAAAAGGCGGCTTGACGTGACACTGATTGGCGCAATTAACTTCTTCGGTCACCGGATCATGCGGCAGTTTTTTAATGTTGGTGTGGCAGTCTCTGCAGGAGACGTTTCTGTGAACACTTTTTGTGTACATATGTTCATCAACATTATAATTTATCCTCTTGCCATTTTCATCGATCCGGCCGATGAACCGGTATTTATGGCACATGAGACAGTTTTCTTTGTCCGCGGCTTCAGCCCGAAAACCGGAGGTTAAAACAATAAACACCACGGCAACATATATGGAAAATGTAAGATATTTTTTT
>CALLDL010000160.1 GCA_937998305.1 uncultured Desulfobacterales bacterium
TCAAATCCAAAAAAATTAACTGAAAAGCTGAATACCTCACTTCAGAGAATGAATACGTCATTCATCGACATGTACTTCATTCATTATCTGAAAGATGTAAAAGATGAATTGACAAGTGAAGTCAAAGCCTGGGCCGAAAAAGCCAAAGCTGATGGAAAGATTCGTTTTTTTGGATTCAGCGCCCACAAAAACATGGAAAACAGCATGCTGGCGGCAGCTAAAATTGGATGGATTGATGGAATAATGATGAGTTATAACTATAGACTAATGGTAAAGGATGAAATGAAGAGAGCTGTTGATGCCTGTGTTAAAGCGGGAATCGGCTTGACGGCTATGAAAACACAAGCTGCATTCTCGGCCCACTTCTATTCTTCAATCGGATTTGAAACGGATGATGCTCTAAATATGACCGAAAGTTTTTTAAAAAAGGGATACACGGAGGAACAGGCTAAACTTAAGGTGGTCTGGGAAAATCCAAATATTGCCAGCATTTGTTCCGCTATGCCCAATATGACCATACTGCAGGCCAATGTCGCCGCTGCGCTGAATAAGAATGAACTATCTTCAAGAGACAAACAACTTTTCGAACAATATGCTCAAGAAACTGCAGGTGGTTACTGCGCCGGCTGTGCCGATATTTGCGAACAAGCGGTGGATTTCAGGGTACCGATCAGTGATGTATTGCGTTGTTCCATGTACTATGACAGTTATGGAGACCGCGATAAGGCACTAGAGCTATTCAATGCTTTACCAACAGATCAGAAAAGAAATATTTGTAAGACAGACTATTCAAAAGCAGAAAAAAAATGCCCTCAAAAAATACAAATTGGTAAGGTTTTAAAGAAAATCTATGCAGATTTAACCTAAATCGCTTCTGGGTTGGATTCTAAGAGGCGAGTCTAAACGAGATCACTGTTGAAGCCACGCTTCAGCAGCAACGGTCTGGTTGTTGTATCTGCTATCTATGTAAACTCTGGCATCCCACCAAAATGTTTCGATCTCCTTCTCATACCTTGCGTTCTGGCCAAGTTCACATATTCGCAAGATATGTCAGGTTTGGAAGTTGTCGATTATTTACCGATTATATTAATATAGCACCACTGTTCAAAACGACTGATATTTTCAGGTTTTCAACACACATCCAAAATTTACCAGCATTTTGATTTCATGATGAGATTTATATTTTTTGCACTTTTAAATTAAGCAATAAAATCCGAGGAACAGCTATGATAAAAAAAATATGGTTATCCTGGCTCTGTTTTGTCTGTTCTTGACGTGCCTGTGCGGCTGCGCAGCACCGCTCGCAATGCAGGGATTGAGCAGCGGCGTCCCGGTCGCTTTCAATTCCACGGGTAGAGGAAAGGGAGATAGTGCTTGGTTTGCACGCTACGATGATGTTGTCCAGGCTACCTTAGACGCCGGACAAAAACTTTCGTTTAAACTCGAGAAAAAGATGATCGGAATGGATCAAAGTGCTTTAAATTATATTGACGATAAGGGATCGAAATTGGAAATATTGATCGAACGCCGCACCGAGACGGTGACCTGGGTCGGGTTCAATGTGGGACTGTTCGGATCAACAAGCATTGGTCGGCTGATGGCGCGCCAAATCGTCATTGAGATGGTCGAGGCGGATAAATTCCTTAGAGATTGGCACCCGGCGGAAGGCGATTAAGGCTTCCAGAGCAGCCTCAATTGCATATATCTGCTATTTATGTTTAATCGTGTACACACCCCAATATTTAAGATCTCTACATCATAACTAAACTTTTCAGAAAGTTCACATCTTGGAACATTTAAGATATGATATGCGTATGGTAAGTTTTCCGAGACATCCAGGACTTCACATCTATAGCAGCTATCGAAACTTTCCTCGCAAACTACTCGAACGCTAAATATATGGCAAAAAGACGGCCACAAGATAAAAGGTATTGATATATGTCAGTTAGTTTTATGAGCCACTTTGCGTTTCCCGTTGTATTCAAAATATTCTTTCATAACCTCACGGGCAATAGGAGCTGCTGCCGAGCCACCATGCCCACCATGTTCTACAAGCACGGCCACCAAGATTTCCGGCTCTTCTAATGGCGCGAAAGCTATAAACCATGCATGATCGCGAAACTCATAGGGCTCCTCATCCATATTCTCATCCTCGTCTTCTCCCATACGTACAACTTGAGCCGTGCCGGTCTTCCCCGCGACTTTTATGCCTTCCTGACGTGCTGCCCTGCCAGTTCCGAAAGGTTCCTGAACCACTCCTGCAAGAGCCTTTTGTAGAAAAGAAAGTGTACTTGGTCGGATTATTTGCTCCTTTCGCATCTCAGATTCAATAGTTTTAATTACATTGCCGTCAGCATCCTCAACTCTTTGCACAACTCTAGGTTTCACTAGTTTCCCGCCATTAGCGATGGACGAGTAAAAAAGTGCCATTTGAATAGGAGTGACCAGAACGAAGCCCTGACCAATGGCCACAACCAGATCCTCTCCCTTCTGCCAAGGAATCCCAAATCTTCTCTGCTTCCACTCGCTAGTGGGTACCAGTCCAAGTGCTTCGTTGCCGAGCTGGATATGGGTCTTACTGCCGAGACCAAATCTACGGGCATACTCGGCCATAAGATCTACACCGACCTTTTGTCCAAGTTGATAAAAGTAAATATCGCAAGAGCGCACCAAAGCTTCGTATAGAT
>CALLDL010000161.1 GCA_937998305.1 uncultured Desulfobacterales bacterium
GAAGCTTACAACAATCTGGGAGTTGCGCTGAACAGGCAGGGACGTACGGAAGAGGCCATCGAACATTATTTACAAGCACTGAGAATTAAGCCGGATTATTCAAAAGCACACTATAATCTGGGTCTTGCTCTTCTTAGCAAAGGCGATATCAAAGGGGCTGTTGACCGTTTTCGAAAAGCATTACAGATAGACCCTAACAATACTGAAGCACTAAATACATTAAACAAGACATTGGCGACTTTTGAAGAACTTGACAGGAAAATATCACATATTCAAGCAGAGCTGATGCTAAAACCGGAAGACCCTATGTTGAATTATAACTTAGGCAATATGTATAAAATTAAGGGGCAATTGGATATGGCTGAAACTTATTATCAAAAAGCTGTTTCATTGCAGCCCGAATTTCCAGGGGCTTTATATGAACTGGCCAAATTGTATATCAGCCGGGATGAATATGACAAAGCTCTGACTCTTTATCAAAAACTAATATCCATTTGGCGGGATAACCCGGCGGTTTACTATAATGTCGCCTGTATATACGCCAAACAGAACAAACCCGAAGAATCCGTTGCCTGGCTCAAAAAAGCCGTTGCCAAAGGCTTGGATGATTGGAACCATATCAAGATCGACAGGGATTTGGATAATATTAGAAGCTCGGTACAGTACAAAGCGTTTATAAAGGGTCAATAAACGTCTTTATAGGATAAATTTTAACATTTGTGTCAAGTTTTCTTGTGACGCTTTTGCTTGAGCCATTCGATCCATAAATCAAAGCCCTCTTCTGTCTTCGCGGATATTTCAAAAATCGGCATCTGGGGATTGACTTTAAGGATATTTTGAACTGCGGCTTTTCTGTCATAATCAAGATACGGCAGCAAATCGATTTTATTGAGTAACGCCGCATCACATACGCGAAACATCAAAGGATATTTCAAAGGTTTGTCTTCTCCTTCGGTGACGCTCAGAACAACGATCCGCAAATTCTCACCCATATCGAACTCAGCCGGGCAAACCAAATTCCCAAGATTTTCTATAATTAAAAGATCAATCTCATCCAGGTTAAAGTTACCGGCCGCTGTTCTAATCACATGGGCCGCCAGGTGACAGTCACCTCCGAATGCATCTGTGTTGATCTGAACAACAGGTGCACCAAAACCGGCAAGCCGGTCAGCGTCATTAGACGTACAAATATCTCCGACAATAACGGCGCACCTGATTTTTGGCGTGATATGAGACAATGTCTTTACAAGGATAGCGGTTTTCCCGGATCCCGGTGAACTCATGACGTTGATGACAAAAACGCCTTTTTCCCGAAACAGTTTACGATTCTGATGCGCGATGGTATCATTAACATCCAGAACCTTACGAACGATTTTTATTTCTCTGGTGTCTGTGTTCTTACTGCCCACCGAACCGCCGCCACCGCTATGAGAATGATGAGGTTTCTGGAAATCCTTGTGATGAAAATATCTTTGATTTTTATGCATAAATGCCAGCATGTTAACCCGGATATTTCACGTATTCGAGACGTTCATTTGCAAGGCATTCAAAGGCGCAGCCGTAGTAGACTACTGCAAGCCTTTGATAACGCGGCAAATGGACGTTTCGAACACGCCCGTAGGGTGAAAATTATTGAGAAATTGAACTATAAAATATTTGGTAAAAACTACCACCTTACAACCAGAAGCAAAATTATAAATAACAAACTGTTTTCATTACCAATAAAAAGCTCTCTCGAAAATTTTCATGAAATATTCGGGTTAAGCATTTTTGTCGATAACTTCGATGGAAGTGATATCCAGTTCCCGGCCCGACAGCATCTCTACGGATGTGCCGTTGCATTTTCGACACACAAAAACCGGTTCATGTGCGGTCCACTCAACATTACAATCCGTGCATCTGACTTTCAAGGGAATTTCTTCAATATTGAGATCCGCATCACAAAGGGGGGTATCCTGAGCTGCAATTTGAAAACAAAAATGAAGACTTTCGGGGACTACCGCCGCCAGTTTTCCGACTTTTAGATTGACCCTTTTAACCTGTGCATTCTTCAAATCGGCAGGTATTGAAGCAACTGCAATCTCGATGATCTGCATTGCAATACCCATTTCATGCATTAATTAAACACCTGCGCACATAGCTCTCCTAACGTGCCGAGGTTTTCACAGATATGGATTCCCGCCGATTTCATGGCATCAATTTTCCCTTGGGCGGTACCGCTGCTGCCGCTGATGATTGCGCCTGCATGACCCATGCGCCTCCCCGGAGGTGCCGTCAGACCTGCAATAAATCCCACCACCGGTTTTGTAACATTCTTTGTTATAAATTCGGATGCTTCTTCCTCAGCAGTTCCACCGATCTCTCCAACCATCACAATGCCTGTGGTGTCGGAATCTTTTTCAAAAGCTTCCAGGCAGTCAATGAAATTGGTGCCGTTGACTGGGTCTCCGCCAATACCGATGCAGGTGGTTTGACCGATGCCCTGGAGGGTTAGCTGATGAACCACCTCGTAGGTAAGGGTCCCTGATCTTGATACAACGCCGATGGGACCGCCGGGTTGATGAATCGGGCCCGGCATAATACCGATCTTACACTCACCCGGTGTAATGATTCCCGGGCAGTTTGGGCCGATGAGACGGGACTGGGAGCCCTCAAGATAATTTTTAACCTTAACCATATCCATCACCGGAACACCTTCTGTAATGGCAACGATAAGATCCACAACGGCATCTGTGGCCTCCATAATGGCATCGGCTGCAAATGCCGGTGGAACAAAAACCATGCTGCAGTTTGCCCCTGTCTGATCCACCGCCTCTTTCACGGTATTGAATACCGGAACGTCATCCATTTTTTGTCCGCCTTTGCCCGGCGTTACCCCGGCAACCACATTCGTTCCGTAATCGATACACTGCCGTGCATGAAACTGTCCTTCTTTTCCTGTTATTCCTTGAACCAACAGACGTGTGTTCTTGTCAACAAATATGCTCATTCTTCATTCCTCGACTTTTTCGTAATAAATTATTTTGTAGCTTCTCAAAAGCGAAATGGATGTTCCTTTTTTTGAGAGTGTTTTGTATTTAGTAATAGTGTTTGATAATCTAAGAATATGGTATTACAGCATATATTTTAATAAAAAAACAAAATACTAAACACTTGATGAATTCGACGTTTTACGAATTCATCAAATTGTTACTGTTTTTTATTTATCCGCAACAAACTGAGCAACTTTTTGTGCTGCGTCCTTCATATCGGCAGCAGTAATAAGGTTGAGCCCGGAATCTGCCAGAATTTTTCGGCCCTCTTCCACATTGGTCCCTTCCATCCGCACCACCACAGGAACACTGATACCGATTTTTTCCGCTGCACTGACAACGCCTTTTGCCAAAATATCGCAGCGCAAAATCCCGCCAAAAATATTGATCAGAATTCCTTTGACATTCTCATCACCGAGCATAATTCGAAAGCCGTTCTCAACCATCTCGGCACTGGCCCCGCCCCCCACGTCTAAGAAGTTGGCCGGTTCTGCTCCGGCAAGCTTGATGATGTCCATGGTCGCCATGGCCAGACCTGCGCCATTGACCATATTGCCAACATTGCCGTCCAGTTTGATGTAGTTGAGATTAAATTTGGATGCTTCCACCTCAAGGGGGTCTTCTTCATCGATGTCACGGTATTCAAGAATATCTTTATGACGATAGAGCGCATTGTCGTCAAAGTCGACTTTGGCATCCAGTGCTATCACCGTCTGTTCGGCGGTGATGACAAGAGGATTGATCTCCACAAGCGAACAGTCATAATCCATAAACAGCCGGTACAGACTTGACAGCATTGAAACAAACGGTTTCATGACTGCCGGCGCAATATTCAGACCAAAAGCAACCTGTCTGCAGTGATAGGGTTGAATCCCCATAAGGGGATCAATGTACACCTTGATGATCTTTTCAGGAGTGGCGGCTGCCACCTCTTCGATATCCATGCCACCGGCCTCACTGGCCATGATAACAACCTTCGCCGTTGCCCTGTCCGGAATGATACTCAGGTACAATTCCTTTGCGATGTTGAGTCCCTGTTCCACGAGCACCTTCTTAACAACCCTTCCTTCCGGACCGGTCTGGTGGGTCACCAGATTCATTCCGATGATCTCGCCGGTAATGGTGGTCACTTCATCCATAGATTCTGCAAGTTTTACCCCACCGCCTTTGCCCCGGCCGCCGGCATGAATCTGGGCTTTGACAACAACAGGAAATTGGCCCAGGTCTTTGGCAATTTTCCTTGCCTCATCCGGGTTGAAGGCTACACTCCCTTCCGGGATGGGAATTTTATACTTTTTGAACAAATTTTTTGCCTGGTATTCATGGATCTTCATTAAACCAATTCTCCCTTTATAGTTGAATGTCTCGGAAATTCTACAACATACTGTAAATAAAAAATTTGTTGGGGCTTGGTCTTTTCGCCTCATATATGGAATAATAGAATGATGGAATAGTGGAATATTGATTTCTAAAGGAATTTTATTATTTATGATTTTTTACTGCATAGTCAAGACGGATTTCATCAATACTCCATAGTCCCATTTTCCCCAAAGCCCATTACTCCATTATTCCAGTATTCCAACCTTCCAATTGTGATCAGATATTTCATCCGATCACACACAACACATCTTCCTTTGCCACGGAATCTCCGCTGGAGAAATTAATGGCCTTAACGGCCCCGCCCGCAGGGGATGAAAGGGCATTTTCCATCTTCATGGCTTCCAGAATAACCACAGTCTCACCTTTACTTACTGCATCCCCCACCTGTTTGACATATTTAACGATCATACCGGGCATCGGCGCTTTCAAGGGTGTTCCTTCAACTCCGGCAGCAGCCGGTGCAGGTGCTTCCGGCTTGGGCGGCGCCGGTGCCGGTTCAGCAGGCGCTGAAGGTTTGGGCGCTGCAGGTGCTGCGGGTTTGGGCGCTGCTGGCGCGGCAACAGGCGCGGCAGGTGCCGGCGCTGAAACCGGTACTCCGGCCGGCAATTGTTGCACGTAGCTGATAATCGGCGACCCACCGGGTTCTTCCACACCAACTTCAAAATATTCGTCATCCACAAACACATCAAATGTTCGAAGGGCATCGGTTTTTGGCGGCCCTTTCTTTTCCACTTTTCGGACCAGCTTACCCAGTTTAGCAAGTTTCACCAGCTCCTCTTCGTCTTTAATCTCTTCCAGGGTTCGAGGCTTGACTTCCACTGGCGGATCTTCCTTGCCGTATTTCCATTTCAAAAACCGCTTGCCGGTAACAGGATAAATGGCGTACGTGACCACATCGTCAATGTCTTCGGCCAGCCCTTCGGTATCGATTTTAGCCTGTTCAAGCTCCGGCTCCAAAACTTCGGCCGGCCTGCAGGTGATCGGTTCTTCTCCCCTTGGATATCCTGCAAGTGCTTTCTTTTGAATATCCGGATCGATTGGAATGGCGGTTTTGCCGTATAAACCGTAACACAGATCTTTGACCTGACCGGTGATCATCTTGTAACGTTCCTTATCATCATCAAAGAGCACATTGTTGACCGTCTGGATCCCCACGATCTGACTGGTGGGCGTTACCAGCGGAATCTGACCCAGTTCTTTTCTGACTCTGGGAAGCTCTTTATAAACCTCATCGATCTTATGCAACGCATCCATCTCCCTTAACTGGTTGACAAGGTTGGACAGCATCCCGCCCGGTGTCTGGTGCAACAGCACATTGATATCGACAATCGACACCTTGGAATCGTCCAAAAGATGCTTGTATTTGGGCATGACTTTCTTTTCGAATATTTCATTGATCTCCGCCAGTTGCTTAATATCGAATCCGGTGTCTCGGTTGGTCCCTAAAAGTGTCATCACCAGCGGTTCTAAGGCGGCATGCGACGTCCGATAGGCATACGGTGACATGCAGGTATCAATGATATCCACACCAGCCTCGATGGCCTTCAAATGGCTCATGGGAGACATTCCGGACGTGAAATGACTGTGCAGATGAATGGGAGGCTTCACTGTCGCCTTTAAGGCCTTGATAATCTCGTAAGCATCATAAGGCGCAATCAGACCCGCCATGTCCTTGAGACAGATGCTGTCGGCACCCATGGCCTCCAGATCCTTGGCTTTGTTGACATAGTAGTCTATATTGTAAACATCTCCACCCAGCCGCGGCTCGGTCATGGTATAGCAGATACAGCCCTGAAAATGTTTTCCGCACTTCTTGATAACACGAACAACCGTTTCAAAGTTTCGGTAGTCGTTTAAGGCATCGAATGTCCGGAAAATATCCAGGCCGTTTTCTGATGTTCGCTCCACAAAAGCCTCAGCAAGATCATCGGCATAATTCCTGTAACCAACAAGGTTTTGTGCTCTTAACAGCATGGAAAACGGCGTCTTGGTCATGTACCGTTTTAACGTCCGGAGCCTTTCCCAGGGATCCTCGTTCAAAAAACGGTGCATGGTGTCAAAGGTGGCGCCACCCCATGTTTCCACGGCCCAGAACCCGACCTCGTCCATCCTTTCGGCAACCGGAATCATATCTTCGGTTCTCCCCCGGGTAGCGAACAGAGACTGGTGGCCGTCCCGCAGGCTGAGATCTTGTATCTTAACGGGATTTTCAGCCGTCGGCCTGTCCTTGCTGTAATCCATAGTCGTTAATTTCACCTGGTTGTGATCGCTCATCTTAATGTTCTCCCCTTTTTAATGTAATATTTATGATTGACGATTGAAGATTGCAATCTTCAATTATCTGAAAGTTCTCATTTGCATCAAATTACGCATCTGCATCTGGGCCTGTCTCCCGCTTGCCCCCCACAGTTTCACCGGTGCTGCAGCAAAAGGTGCCGGCGACGGTGTCACTGCAGGTGTGGCCATGGACTGAATGCAGATCGCTTCTTCTTCCGTTGTGATGTAGTTCATCACTCCAGCCATTGCAGCTGCTACTTTCTTATTGTTTTCCATTGTTTCACCATTTACAACGGTTATAGGTTATGGGTTTTCAGAATGTCCTATTACCTCTTACCTATCACCTATTACCTATTACATAGGTATATTCCCATGTTTTTTCGGTGGGAGGGTTTCCCGTTTACTGCACATAACCTCCAACGCGTCGATCAGACGCGGCCGGGTTTCGCTCGGAACAATGACGGCATCCACAAAACCCCGGCTTGCGGCACAATATGGATTTGAAAAGAGTTCCTCATATTCACTGATTAGTTCCTTGCGTTTGGCCTCAGGATCATCCGCCCCCTTGATCGCCCTGCGATGAATGACATTGCATGCCCCTGCAGCCCCCATGACCGCTATTTCCGAGCTGGGCCAGGCAAACGCCATGTCGGCACCCAGATCTTTTGAACACATGGCAAGATAAGATCCCCCGTAGTCCTTGCGCGTAACCAGAAGAATTTTGGGCACAGTTGCTTCTGAGTAGCACCAGAGAAGTTTTGCTCCATGTCGGATGATACCGCCCCATTCCTGCTCGCTACCGGGAAGATACCCCGGTACATCCGCAATGGTCAGCATCGGGATGTTGAATGCATCACAAAATCGGATAAAGCGGGTGGCTTTGTCCGAGGCATTGATATCCAGGCATCCGGCAAGAACCTGGGGCTGGTTGGCGATAATTCCGATACTTCTCCCGTTCAGTCTGGCAAAACAGATGACGATGTTTTGGGCAAAGTATTCGTGAGGCTCAAAAATCTCACCATTATCGACGATTAAACGGATAATTTCTTTCATGTCATAAGATTGGTTGGGATTGTCCGGAATAATGGTGTCGAGCGCCGGATCCATACGTCGCGGATCATCTCCGGTATTAACCATGGGCGGATCTTCCATGTTGTTTGAAGGCAGATAAGATAGAAGTTTTTTGATCTGGTTGATGGCATCTTCATCGTTTTCACATGCAAAATGCGCGACACCGCTCTTTTCATTATGGGCCATGGCACCGCCGAGTTCTTCAAAGGTAATCTGTTCCCCGGTAACGGATTTGATGACATCCGGTCCGGTAATAAACATATAACTGGTGTTCTTGACCATAAAAATCCAGTCTGTCATTGCGGGTGAATAGACAGCCCCGCCGGCCGTGGGACCCATAATTGTCGAAATCTGGGGAATGACACCCGAACTCATGGAATTGCGATAAAAAATCTGACCGTATCCGGAAAGGGAATCCACTCCTTCCTGGATCCTGGCCCCACCGGAATCGTTCATGCCCACAAACGGAACTCCGGCTTTAAGCGCCATGTCCATGATCTTACAAATTTTCTTTGAATGCATTTCACCCAAACTACCGGCCCTAGCCGTAAAATCCTGAGCAAAGGCAAATACATGCCTCCCTTCCACAAGACCATGGCCGGTGATGACACCGTCAGACGGAATATCAAGCTTTTCCATGCCGAAATTTACACACCGATGACTGACGAACATGTCGATTTCCCGAAACGTACCTGGATCAAAAAAGATATCCAACCGTTCGCGGGCGGTCAATTTTCCCTTTTCTTTCTGTTTGGCAACCCCTTTATCACCGCCCATCTTAAGAATCTTGGCTTCTCGCTCTTTAAGATCCTTGATTTTATCTTCGATAATACCCATTACAAAATTCCTTTCATCAATTCATATTGACCTTTTATTTTTTTGGATTCAGATTTTAAATCCGATATCAGATCAATAGCATACTTCACTCAAAAATAAACAGAAATACATCTTGTGCCTTTTAACGGCAAAGTGTTACTCGTCATGAACACCCAAGATGCATTTTAGATTCGCTCTAATCATAAGTATACACCTCGTAGTCTGTCTTTTCACCCAGCAAATGATCGATTTTTTCCTGTGTTCCCCTTCTTCCGTCGCTCATCACCCATGCTCTCCAATTTTCCATGGACTGCCAGGTACTGACCACCAGACTTTCACCCGGACGATCGATTCGTTTAAATGTTTCTCCGGAAATATAACCGGGTTGCTGCATGGCCAAATTTCTAAGTCTTTGAAGTAGCGGCTTTAAAGCTTCAGCCTTGTTTAGCGGTACGATTCGTTTAATGATTATCTTTACTGCCATTTCGCAATCCTCCTTTCATTGGATACAGGCCCCGTTCAATTAAATGCGGCCCTCATCACTCTTGACGGGTCTTGGCTTTAACTTACCCTAACGTTCGACGTTTTTATTTACGCAACTTTGGCACCTTAATTGTGAATTTTGTGCTTTTTGTGGCAAAACTTTTTTCTTCTCGCCACAAAGTCACCAAGACACTAAGAACGAATAACAAAATAAAATCCTTTGTGCCTGCCCGCCATCGGCTTCGCCTTAGGCGAGGCGGGCGGGTCTTTGTGCCTTGGTGGCAAATATTTTTGTTTCCCCGACAAATCGGGATTTCCGCTTCGCTTCAACCGGCTTGTCCGGGTTAGGGTTTATCGTCCAAAAGATCCAGCAATCGACTTGCGGCGACGGTGGATGCAATGGTACCGTTTTCAACCTCCTTCATTGTTCCGGGAAGAATTTTTTTAACTTCAGGGTTTTGATAAAAGCGGTCTTTTAGACCTTCTTTAACAAGGGACCACATCCAGTCAACGGCCTGTTTTTCCCGGTTTGCCTTAAGTTCTCCGGTCTGCGTAAATGTTCTGTGATGTTTTAAAACATTTTCCCAGATCACATCAATATCGATCATTTCCAAAGCACTGCAGGTCAGAACCGGCGGTGCCCAATTGGGCGATGAAGGCGCCAAAAAGTGGAGTGCCGTTTCATATTGCTTTCTGGCAAATTCCGCCCTCTCAACATTGTCACCATCGGCTTTGTTGACGGCAACCGCATCGGCAAGCTCGAGAATGCCCTTCTTGATGCCCTGCAATTCGTCTCCGGCACCGGCAATCATCAGCACCAAAAAGAAATCGACCATAGATGCCACTGCTGTCTCGGACTGTCCCACACCCACGGTCTCAACGATGATAACATCAAAACCGGCGGCTTCACATAAAATCATGGTCTCCCGGGTTTTACGGGCGACACCGCCCAACTTGCCTCCGGAAGGAGAGGGGCGAATAAACGCTCTTTCCTCTACTGCCAGCTTTTCCATGCGGGTCTTGTCTGCCAGTACGCTGCCGCCGCTTCTTTTGCTGCTGGGATCAACAGCAAGGACTGCCACTCGATGCCCCTTTTTTACAAGCATTGTGCCAAGGCTTTCGATAAATGTACTTTTACCCACTCCCGGCACCCCTGTTATGCCAAGGCGTATCGCCTTTCCTGCATAAGGAAGCAATGGATCGATAATCGTTTGTGCCAGCCGTTGATGGGCGGGCAGAGAACTTTCAATCACCGTAATGGTCTTGGCGATCAGGCGACGGTCACCGTTCAGAACACCTTGTACATAAAATTGAGGATCTTCGGATATCATTAGTGTTACTCAAGAACATTCAGAACCTTATTGGCCGAATCGGCGACCACGGTTCCCGGACCGAATACCCCTTTGGCTCCGGCTTGATACAGAAAGTCATAATCTGCCGGAGGAATGACGCCGCCGACCACCACCTTGATCTCTTCACCCCCCTTTTCTTTGAGAACATTGATAAGCTGTGGCACCAAAGCCTTGTGTCCCGCAGCCAGGCTCGAAACGCCGACCACATGTACATCGTTCTCCACAGCCATCTGGGCGGCCTCCTCCGGAGTCTGAAACATGGGGCCGATGTCCACATCAAACCCGAGGTCTGCAAATGCAGTGGCAATGACCTTGATCCCCCGGTCATGACCGTCCTGCCCCATCTTTGTCACCAGTATCCGCGGTCTTCGACCGTTCTTTTCCTGAAATTCATCGGTCCTTTTTCTAACGGCTGCAAATATTTCACTGTCCGCATATTCTTCGGCATATGCACCGGATATGCACTGGGTTGTAGCCACAAACCGGTTGAATACCTTTTCCATGGCGTCTGAAATTTCTCCAACCGTGGCCCGCGCCCTTACAGCCGGAATACAGGCTTCCAAAAGATTCCCCCCGGATTCGGCAGCATGGGTGATCGCCTCCAGAGCCCTTCGAACCTCATTAGCATCCCTTTTCGTCTTTATCTCTTTTAATTTTGCAACCTGTTCGTCGCGGACCGCCGCTGAAACTTCAAGAATATTTTCCAGCGGTTCTTCCTCGATCTGGTATTTATTCACGCCCACAATTACATCTTTCCCTTGATCGATGCGGGCCTGTTTTCTGGCCGCTGCTTCTTCGATGCGCATTTTCGGCATGCCGGTTTCAATGGCTTTGGCCATTCCACCGATCTCTTCAACCTCTTGGATGATCTCTCTGGCTGCCTTGATAATTCCGTCGGTCAAAGCCTCGACATAATAAGATCCTCCAAGCGGATCAATGGCATGGCAGATCTGAGACTCTTCCTGAATAATGATCTGGGTATTCCTGGCAATTCTGGCGGAAAAATCAGTGGGAAGGCCCACAGCCTCGTCAAAGGAATTGGTATGCAGAGACTGGGTTCCACCCAGAGCTGCCGCCAGAGCCTCGAGAGTGGTTCGAATGATGTTGTTATACGGGTCTTGGGCAGTCAGGCTCCAACCCGATGTCTGAACATGAGTTCGCAACATGGAAGATTTCGGATTTTTAGGATTGAATTGGCCCATCAGTTCGTGCCACAAAAAACGGGCTGCCCTTAACATGGCGATTTCCATAAAAAAGTTCATCCCAACACCGAAGAAAAACGAGAGCCTCGGCGCAAATGCGTCGATATCCAGTCCCGCTGCGAGGGCTGCTTTCACATACTCGAGACCGTCCGCCAGTGTAAACGCGGTTTGAAGAACAGAGTCGGCACCGGCTTCCATCATGTGATAGCCGCTGATACTGACGGTGTTGTATTTGGGCATGTTTTTGGAGCAGTATCCGATGATGTCTGATACAATCCGCATGGAAGGTTCCGGCGGATAGATATAGGTGTTTCGGGTGAGGTATTCTTTTAGAATGTCGTTCTGTATGGTTCCTCCCAGTTGTTCATGCTTTACGCCCTG
>CALLDL010000162.1 GCA_937998305.1 uncultured Desulfobacterales bacterium
TGTTCACGGGGTTTGCTTCCCCGTGTAACGATATTGGCGGAGTGGCTTCGTTATTTCAATGACTTAGCAATGGGGGAGACCGCGGCTCCCGCATGCTTTTCGCGGGAGAACGCGGAGGGGGCAGGAATGCCACCGATGCTAAGTCATTGAAATGACCAGACACGTAGACACCGGAGTGAAACGGGGAAGCGCACCCCCTGAACACTTACGATTTATTTTTATGTTCGACGTGTAGAACCTCTATTTTCATTTTAGGAATAACGGCCATGACCTCCCATTCCTTGGATATGTCCACCGAAAAGCGGATGTGAGTTGCGTCAATTAAGATTTGTCCCCATGTAGGATCAACCGGAATCCATATTCCGTCGATGACAACCTCATTCCAAGCGTGCAGACCGAATTCCTGAAATTCATCACCGAGGTAAACCAATCCGCCGACAGTCCGGCAAGGAATCCCCATGGCGCGCGCTATCACTGTAAACAATCTGGCATGTTCACTGCAATCGCCCTTCTTTTTTTCAATAATATCCATCACTGTCAAAGGGTTAGCCGTATAATCGTCTTCGATATATCGATAAACGAATTTGACCAATCGGTTTAATTTTTCGGAATTGGTGCCTGCGTCACCGACTGCATTATGGGCCAAACGTATGATTTTGGGATGATTTGCGGGTATATCGATTGTGGCCGCCAAATTCTTTTTAATCTCTTCCCTCGTGGCGTTTATGCGGGGAACACCCTTGGAATTTACGGTTACAATAACGGAATCATTGGCTGAGTTGAGTGTAACCGACTGACCCGGGGCATTGTCAAGAAGCGCCCCGGAGGTATTGTCCAATGAAAGCTTTAACAGCGCCACTTTCTCAGAATCACCCAAGGGCCGGTTAACGGAAATCGTATTTTTAAGGAATAAATTGATCGTCCTGTCTATATTGGTTGCCAGTGATTGCGGCTCGAGCCGACATTCAAACACCTCTCCCAAAAAAATACTATAGGCTTTTCCATTTGCGCCAAACACCTCTTTTATCTCTAATCCATTGGAGTCTATAGTTATTACATCATAATAGATTCTTCTAACACCGGCAATAATACCACTGTGAATTGCCTTGATATATGATGTGTTTTCTTCTATTTTAAGTGCTTTTAAACTAAGGTGCGGGTATTTGATACTGGCACCTCTTTCAGGATTTTGAGTTATCCATATTTGAACTGCTGCATAATCTTTAAGTGAATACTCAAGGGGGCCCATGATGTAAGCTCGGGTTTCCTTGCCTTGAGTAATTCTTGCCTCATATCCGTTAGATGTCCTAATAATTTTGGTTTCTGATATATCATCTTTATGCATCATTCTGTCGGAGTAACGTATCAGTGAATAAGGCGGCTGTGCATCAAATGCCGCATCAATGTTTATTTTCATCTCGTTGGTTTCTTTATGCGATGGAATCTGAATGGTTCCTGACAATTGAATTTTATAGATGATTCCGTTTAGACCTTTTTCACGACCGGCGGTGCTTTTTAAATATCCAACCTTGCTTTCCTGCATATAAATTCCGTACCAGTCCGTACCGAGATTTTTCTCAATAAACTGAGGAAATAGGTCGCCTGACGGAATACGATTTGACAGTGACGAAGATTCTGTTTTATGTCCCATAGGGAACATTACCACAGCGAACAAAACGGTAAATAACACTAATTTTAGAGGGGTCCTATTCATTTTCTGCATGACGGGCAATTTAAATAACATAGTCTGTTTTTATTTGCTTTGAAAGTCTGTGATCTTGAACTGTTAATTTCGTTAACGCTTTTTATGAATTAATTATTTATAGAAGCCATCTCAAAATAAAGATATTGGTCCAAGATCAAGGCGGGGCCGAGTTTTAACCCGCAGGCATACTCAAGTATGTCGAGGACTTAAAACGAGGCTCCAACGCCGAGGTTGGGCCAAAAGATTATTTTGAGATAGCTTCTAATAAACTTAGTCTCCCCTCGTTCATCTGTAAAGAGGGAATCAGCCTATTGCGAGCTTCATAATATAATCCTGGCCTGAATATTGCAGAAATAAAGATTGTCGTTTATGATGCCGGTGTTCTGAGGTGAAACTATACGCGGACCATGATCCCTAAAAAGGAATATTATGCCTAATAGACTATTATCAATTTTTATATATTTTTTCATTTTACTAA
Organism: uncultured Desulfobacterales bacterium; assembly: GCA_937998305.1. Taxonomy (GTDB): domain Bacteria; phylum Desulfobacterota; class Desulfobacteria; order Desulfobacterales; family UBA11574; genus UBA11574. The sequence goes on from CALLDL010000162.1 coordinate 2,184, forward strand.
CCGGTGCTGCCGGTTTGATTTACCAGGTAACCTGGCAAAAATATCTTAGCAGACTGCTGGGAAGCGACAGTGTGGCCACCGCAATCATTCTTGCTACATTTCTGGGAGGCTTATCTTTAGGATATTATCTGTGTGGAAAATTAACGACCAGAGTTAAACGCCACTTTATAGCATATGCTTTCTTAGAAGGCATTATTGGCCTATGGTGTTTGTTCTTCCCATATATTTTCAGATCCGCAGATTATTTTACAAAATACTGGAGTTTTTCCCCTCCTATCATGATCATTTTTCAAGGGGTTTTATGTTCGATATTGCTCATGGGTGTACCGACCATTTGCATGGGAGGAACAATACCTTTTTTGACCCGAGGAATATCAAAGAATCTTTTAGAAGCAACCAGAGTCCACGCAACTGTATATGGCGTTAATACTGCCGGAGCGTTTTTAGGAACACTTTTGGCCGGCTTTTATCTAATTCCAAACTACGGGCTACCGGCGACCATGGTCAAAACTTCAATTCTGAATCTGGGAGCTTTTTTCTTTTTTCTTATCTTACCAAAATTTTTCAATCAAGCCGGATTCTCGGAAGAACCCAAAGAATATATGGCGGAAATAACGCCCAAAGTTTTTTCGGATATTGGCAGGTTTCCACCTTTATTCCTTTATTCTATTGCCTTTCTGAGCGGTTTTTATGTCATGAGTTTGGAAAATGTTTTGGTTCGGATTACAAACCTCTCTCTGGGAAGTTCCTCATATTCCTTTTCGATCATTGTCTCGGTGTTTATACTCTCAATCGCTGCCGGAAGCTTCGTCGTGGGCGGTCTGAAACAAATTTCAAGATGGCTTTTATATGCCAATCAGATTTGTATATCGATATTTTTGCTGATAATTTTTGCCACACTGGATAGATGGCCATACTGGGCCCATCTGATAAGGATATCATTTCAGTCGAATATTGTTGGTTTCTGGGGGTATTACATTTATGTGTTTTTAGGGCTGGCTTCTATTTTGATTTTACCCATAGGTCTCATGGGCGCCACTGTGCCAATAATCTTCCATGAATTGAAACAGGATTTGATTAACGTCGGTAGGCACTCGGGCATTCTACTCTCATGGAACACTGCCGGCAATCTTCTTGGAAGCTTGATCGGTGGAATCGTTCTGTACTACTTTTTAAACAACCGGGGTGTATTTTTAACGGCTTCGTTTTTAGCGGCGATATCGGCCGGACTTGCCGGGTGGCATTTATCTAAAAAATATGTTATCCCAACCGCAGTATTGTTCATTGTCATTGGTTTTATGGGATCATCTTCTTATTTTTATAATCAAAAAAATTTCACCGCGGGTACATTTCGTATTCGAGCTCCCTTGCCTTTTACTTTCACCAATTCCAAACATTTTTTTGAAAAATTTCATGAGGGCTTCGAATTAAAATATTACAATGAAGGGCCAACCGCTACGGTTGCGGTGACACAAGATACACAACCATTTCCGCTGTTTAACAAAAAATCGATGGCCTTGTTCATCAACGGCAAATCAGATTCTTCCACCATAGGTGATATATACACGCTGAAGCTCCTCGCCCACATACCGGCCTTGTTGGCAGAAAAAAGATCCAACGTGATGGTGGTTGGACTCGGAACAGGCGTTACTGCAGGAGAACTTACACTATATCCGGATATTGAACGGATTGACGTTGCCGAAATTTCACCGTCTGTTGTCAAAGCCTTTCCATACTTTCAAACATTCACTCATCGCGCGCATGAAGATTCCAGAGTCAAAATCCTCATGGGAGATGCCTTTCGGATTATTGGAAGAAGTAAAAAGAAATGGGACATTATCATCTCAGAACCCAGCAATCCATGGGTTACAGGGGTGGATTCCCTCTTCACCAAGGATTTTTACCGTCTTGTGAAAGATCATCTGTCCGAAAACGGCGTTCTAATGCAGTGGGCTCATACCATCGTTGCCAGCCCCGGCATGATTGAAATGATTCTGAACACAGTACAACAGGAATTTAAGCATTCTTATGTTTTTCTTGGAGGATCGGATTTACTGATAATGGCTTCAAACCAGCCGGTTTCGTGCTCAAATTTAATACAAGCCGAAGCTGTTCTAAAAAACAATGAAAAGGTGAAGCAGTCTCTTCAGGAAATCAATGTTTCATCGCTGGCATCTATTCTTATCAAGGAACGTTGGACCTCTTCGTATATTGCTGATTATTTTTCCGGCTCTGATATCCAATCACTGGATTTTCCAAAACTTCATTATCTGGCCGGGAAAGATTTTTTCATTGGTGAGAATTTGCCGATAAAATATTTTTTGAACTCAGAAACTACAACTTATATTGATGAGTACTTATTTTATAAACAGTGTGAAAACTGGTCGATTGGTCCGGATACCAAAGAGGGCTTTACATCCCTCGTGGAATCTACAAGATCAAAGATTGAATACGAAAAGATATTTCCTATCACCAAAGCGCTATTGCAAAGGGCCTATTTGAGCGATCCCAAAAAGTATCCACTGTCAGGAGAATTTCTGGCTGAATTCAGGGATGATCTCGTGGCCTTTATTGCAAGGTACCCTGAAACGGAAAAAGAATGGGGCATCGTGGGACTCGAAGGCGCATCTTTTCGCACCAAAGGCGAACCTTTGCTTGCACATATAGAGAATTTTAGAAGCTGGATGGTACCTTACCCTTTAGATGGAATTCTTACATTGCTGCATAAGGGGATTTTTCAAGGCAAAGATGCATTTGAAAAAAATTGGTGCGCCCTTCAACTGGCAGCGCTTCTCAAGAAAGAACGATTTGACCGGAATTCGATCAATGAAATCCTTGAAAACACCATCAAAGATAATGACGGAAAAATTCTCTTAAAGGAAGAGGATAAACATTTGTTGGAGTGGTTGAAGTTGGGAGAAAAAGGAATTATTACTATAGAAAAAAATGAATAAACATCTTGAACAGATTGAGGCGGTGCTAAGTTCCACCAAAGGAATTTTAGACGTAAAGTGGCTCGACCAGGAGGCTCTGGCAAAAGTACTTGAAATTGAAAATAGCGTTTATAAAAATAGAATTTCGGGACTAGGGGGCTACTATAATGAAGGTATTAAGGATGTCCTTTCCAGAAAATACGTTTGCGCCGTGCTGAACAATAATGAGTTCAGGCATGCCACACAGCCGTCCCTTTTTTGGGTTGCCGGAAATGTGGTGATCGGAGAGGAAATAACCGATGCCAGACGCCTGAAGCGCCTTATGAAAAAAAGCACCGTTAAAATTCTTCGAAAAAAATTCGTCATGCATCTTGACAGGATGAAAGAAGCTCGAGGCCACCCTCCGGTTTTTATTGTTCGAGGTCTTCCTTTTCATGAGATTGAGGGCATTCGCGGAGTACATGATGTCATCTCCGCATCTCCCATCGGTTCGGCAGACGTCTATCTTAAGGAGCGGTTCGGCTGGGACACCAAAGCTCGAGATCTTGGTACCATCTTAATCGGATTCAATCCCTTATGAAGGCTATTTACAACGATTTTCACTATAAATTTTTTCCTGTCATGTAATAAATTGCTTGGGACTTTATTAAGTCTTTCCATTTTCAAATCTCATTAAACCTCTTTTAAAGAGATAATAGAGCGTGTCAGCAATTATTATCTAAAGCAGGTAGAAATGAATACGAAACATTATGACTAGGGGAGAGCGTTCAACCGAGAAACCTTTCCGATCCCTGAATTATTTAGTGTCTTTATGTCACCACCCAAACCGCCTGTTCGATTCCCAGTTGAATGACTTTGTTGCTGACACCGCCCATGAAAAAATCTTGTGACTGGGACAACCCTCTTCTGCCCAGCACGATGGTGGCATAGCCAAGCTGTTCGGCTTCTTGAACAATGGCTGCTGATCGACTTGCAGCACCGGTAACTATTTTACTGGTGACGTCATCTGTTTTGAACCCGCGATTGATCAAACGGCTTCGGGCTTCATCAAATGCAGTCCGTATTTTTTGTTCTTCCACTTGAAGGTCCTCTTTGGGCAACGGTCGGTATAGTGGGGCCGGTCCGATGCTGCTGTCATCCCGGACGACGTGCACAAGCGTAACCTTGAAGTTATGGCCGCCCATCAGCTCTCCTACAAAGTCGATTGCCTGCATAGCCCCTTCCGACCCGTCCATGGCCACGAGAATATTTTTCCCGGGGAGATTTTTCCCAGCGATAAACACCGGCACAAAAGACAAATTTTGAATAACTTTAACGGCATTGGGGCCTAAAAACGGCTCCGGCAGTTGACCCGTACCGCTTCTACTGATTATCACGGCCATATAATCGTCTTTGGCTTCTTCGACGATATCTCCGGCAATACGTTTTTCGATGTTCTTGATTTTGATGGTTACAGCGTCTTCAGGAAAGTCGGCGTCCAGGAGAATCTGCTTGGCTTTCTCCATGAACTTATCGATCGCTTTTTTTTGTTCGGCCTCCCAGTCTCTGATTTGTGCAACCGCTTCTGTGCTTACCGGCTCCATTTCAACATCCCAGTAAAAATGCGGCAAGGAATTCAAAACATGATTCAAAACTAGATGTTTTTTTTGGAACGGTTTGAGTTCAGTGATATGCCGAACAGTTTCCAGGCAGCGGTCGGATACATCAACAGCTACCAGTATTTTATCTTTCAAAGCCAATTCTACTTTATTATGAACGACCATTTTCCATGTTGTACGGTCAAGGCTTGAGATATCGGCAACTTTATGCCCTTTTTTTTCTAGAACCGGGGGAATTTCCCGGATCGATGGAGGATTGTTAACGAGCACCTCGAGAGCATCACCTATAGGAATGTCGTTCAAGGCTTTGATAACTATTAGTTGGGGGAACGGGCAGGCAAGTCCGCGGACGTCCAACTCATAACGATTTTCATCGATTTTTTTGGCTTGAAATTTGCTATCCGTATCGCTCATATTCTTTTTCACCCTCTATCTTTATTTAAATAGGCCTTTAATTCATCATTGGTGTGCCGGTTGCAAAATTCCCTCAGGTTTTCAGAAGGATTTTTATTCTGCACATAGCCATTCAGAAGAAAGGCAATTTTATATTTTGATTCTCCGGCAGGAATTTTCTTTTCGACAAGCCTTCCGAACGACGGATCGGAACCGAACCCGCCTCCTAGATACAGGTCATAGGTCTGTGTTATCTCATCACCTTCTTTGACCCGCTTGGCATTCAGGCCGATCTCGGCTGTCGTGGAGGCACAGCAATTGTTGGGACAACCACTGATGTGCATCCGAAACTCAGCTTCATCTAGTACGTTTTTGTTGAAATTCGTCTCTATATGCGCAATAATTTCATTGACCAATTCCTTGGCATGGGGACTTTTCGTTTTTCCGCAAAATTCCGAGGGACAGCCGATACTGTTCCGGCCCGGCATAGAACCGTTACACGTAAATCCAAACCCTTCAAGTTGCTCTAACAGGGCTTCCGAGGCTTGTACGTTGGGGATGATGATGTTCTGCGTGGTAGTTAGTCTCAACTCCCCGCTGCCATGTTCTTCGGCCAGATCTGCGATGTTATTCATTTCATAACTGGTCAACCTGCCTGCACTGGTTGGAATGTTCACATAGAAATACCCTTCCTGAAGCTGCGGGCCTACCCCTCCATGGTCAGAGGGTTTTAGTACCGGTTGGCCCTCATAGCGTTCAAAACGCTTGCCGAGTTTCTCTTCAAGCATGGTCCGGAACTTATCAAGTCCCCTGTGTTCAATGAACCATTTGAGACGCGCCTTGGCTTTGCTCTCCCGGTTGCCGTAATCTCTGTGGATTTCTAAAGCGGCAACCGCAACATCGAAGGCATCTTCGGGCTTAACGAATATGCCCATGGATTGGGCCAAGCGCGGACCCGGTAAAGAAGCGCCAACGCTGCCGCCCGCTAAGAGCATAAACCCCACCTGGTCTCCGTTTTCAACGGCGATAAACGCAAGATCGTTTATTTCATGCATAATGCAGTTCGTTCCGCATCCGGATATCGAAATTTTAAACTTGCGCGGCAAATCAAGAAAATCGGGGTTTCCGACAAAGAATTTAGTTAATTTCTTCACAAGGGGGTAGCCGTTCAGGATTTCGCCGTTTGCAATTCCGGAAACCGGGCAACATACAATGTTGCGAGGGTCTCCTAATCCGGCTCCGCCGAAGCCTTGGCCGCACATGTCCGTTGTGAATCCTAATTGATCCATTACTGAGAAAACATCCAACGCATCTTCAGCAATTATCCAATGCAGCTGGATATCCTGCCTGTCCGTTACCTCAGCTAGTTTCCGGCTGTATTTGGTTGCTAATTCAGCTATCCGACGAAACTGATCGGAGGTTATAATGCCTCCAGGAATCTTGACCCTTAGAAAATGAGGGGAGCCGGTAACATTTAGGGGATTACTTTCAGCGCCTAACGAATAGCATTTGGTAAACCGTTCAAGAATATCTGGAGATAACGTTATCATATGAATCACCTTTGGTATATTTTACCTGAAATGTTTTCAAGCGCATCAGGCTGTCGCTGCGTGTCTTGGCAGGCATAGTGCCACATTGTAGGAGTATTCTGTTTGCAATAATAGTACCACATTGTTCCCATGTCAACCAAATTAATGCTCGCTGTCCCGTGAGACCGGTTAGCGACCAAAGCAAGCGAAACCATAGGGATCTTGGATCGGAAAACATGTGATCCCTTCATCAGGTACGTTCTACCTGCTGTGGTAGATGACCCGGAACACCAAAACCTTATGACGATGGTACTCTTTAATCCACTTGAAATACCACAATGTGTTATATTTTGATTGACTTCAGACCGGGACTAAAATACATTAACTAATGACAACAACGGTGATGTATATCGCGTCTGATTAATATGAGACCTTTGAAAAATAGATGTTTTTGTTTGAGTTCAAGGAAGGCGAAAATTTTAACCACAGGAATACATTGAGTATTTTGAGGACTAAAATTTGAGCCTAACACAGAAATCGGGCAAAAAGGGGGGGGTTTCAAAGGTCTCAATATGTATTTAAAACCTGCTTTCGCTTCTGTCGTCGGTTTTATTCAATATGGCGTCGTGGACAAGGTTGTTTTTGAATAAACATTCCAAAATGGAATATGGTCAGTTTAATTAATCTGGCGGCATTAAAAAAATGTTTTTTGGAATGAAACTCCTCGCCTTTAAAGGTAGGACATCTCGAAAAACTTGATGGGGATTGCATTTCCCTTACCTCCGTATCGCATTTTCACCGCCATAAATGACGGGGTATGCTGCAGGATTCTTATAAACATTCCAAAATGGGATATGATCAGTTTAATTAATCTGGCGGTATTAAAAAAATGTTTTTTGGAATGAAACTCCCCGCCTTAAAAGGCAGGACTTCTTAAAAAACTTGGATGGGGATTGCACTTTCCTTACCTCCGCATCGCATTTTCACCACCATAAATGACGAGGTATTCTGCAGGATTCTTATAAACATTCCAAAATGGAATATGATCGGTTCGGACAGTTAGAGAAACAAGGTGGGTAAATCGATGGAAGCCATATTTTAAGGGTGGTTGCTGCAAAGTTAAAAATCTTTGAAAATTTGGCACAGATTTTGAAAGGCTTGGGAATGATACAATGTGGTAGCAAAAGATGTAGTTACTTGCATCAAGGCATAGTTGTAAATTGTAAGAAAATAATCTGAACACACATGATAACGTGACCATGTGATTTATTACTTAAACAGAGATCAGTGGGCAGAACTCAGATAATTCCTAAACGATTATCTGGCATCTGAATTCTAAGTTAAAAGGAGGTGAAGTAATATGGCCAAAATAGGATTTTTACTTACAGAAGGACCATGGCAGACCGAAAATCATAAGGTGTTTACCAAGTTGGCCTCCGCAGCGCTGGATGCAGGGCACGAAGTCCAGACATTCTGGTATCTTGACGGGGTCTACAATCCTATCAAGCATCAGAAGTTTCCCGGTGTCGAAGAGGACGAACTGCCTGTTTCCGGCATGAAAAAAGTTGTAGAAAAGGGTGCTAAGATTATTGCCTGTGGTATCTGTGTTAATGGCCGTGGCCTGCAGGGCGGCAAAGAATTCATTGAAGGCGTAACGGTTGGTGGACTGCCTGATTTTGCCGACATTATGGGAGAAGTTGACACATTGATTACATTATAGTTCGTTAATAGACAGAAAACAGATCACAATGGGAGTTTTTTAATCTCATGTCCGGTTTATGATCTGGTTTAAAGGAGGTGAAGAGCTAATGGCTACTAGAAAATTGCTTTATCATTTTAACCGTCCTCCCCATGGGACAGTTTTTAACACTGAAGGGATGCGAGCATCAGTGGGAGCCGTCGCGGGGATCGATGAACACGAAGTTACCATACTCTTTCAAGCGGACGGCGTCTACTATAGCTTGAAAGATGTCGATCGATCTGAAAACAAGGGCTATGAAATAACCTTGAAAAAGTTCGGGGTTATGAATTATGTGGTCAATGAAGACCTTGAAGCCAGAGGTATTTCTGAAGATGAACTATCAGACGATATGACGGTTATCTCCAGGGCAGATGCCTTTAAGCTTTACCAGGAAGCCGAATTTATTTTAGATTGGTAACTAAACGCCAAAAGAAATTGGAGGTGTACAATGCTTTATCTGGTCGACAAGCCAAACGGCCAAATTGTTGCTGAGGTGGCTAAACTGGACGATGATGCCAAGGTCGTTCTGATCAAAGATGGTGTCTACCTTGATCCCGCTACCATGACGGGGAAGGTTTATGTTATGGAAGATGATGTAGAATTGCGAGGACTAAAAGAACGATTGGCTGGCAAAGCCGAACCTATCGACTATCCTCAATTAGTTGAATTGATTATAAAAAATAAGGTGGCAAATTTTGCATAAAAAGCGAGACTCGGTATCCGGTATTCGGTGATAATTTTAACGGAAACCGGATACCGACAACCTAAATCGATAGTAATAACTTAGGAGGTTAAAAAAGAAAATGAGCCTAACAAGCTCTCAAATTAATAAGGTATTTGATATCTCAGGTATGATTTGTCCCTACACCGTATTGGAGACAAGGGAAGCCTTAAAACCTATGGCCTCTGGAGAAGTTCTTGAGATTTTAAGCGATTATAAACCAGCCGCGACGGAATCTATCCCAAACTTTTGCAAGAAAAAGAACTATCCCTTTGAGGTAATAGAGAATGCTGACGGCACCTATCGGATATTGATTAAAAAAGAGGAGTAACATTTCCCGAAACTCTACTCTTGATCTGAACACTGGATCGATCTTCGGGAAATCTTTTTATAAAATCAAACCTAAATATCCCTTCCTAAATTGGCCAGACAGATACTTGCGTTTGGCCATGATCATTTCCTTCAAAATAAATCTATATTGAAGGAAATTGGAACCAAGAGTTTGATTAATGCAAAATTAATAATTTTTGGTCTATTATTTGCTTTGCATTTATCTGCATTGATAAAACGATAACAAGGAGTAACATTAATGATAGGCGAATATCCGCTTTTTGATTCCTTTTGTGCGGCAGTCTTTATGATGGGAACATTTGTCTTCACCTTTGGGTCAATCAACAACCTCTACGTCTGGACAAAAGGTACCAGCAAGGGTCTTGGTCAGACCATCAAAGAAGGGGCCAAGATCATTTTTAGCCGTAGGATTGGACAAATTATGTATGCTGTTTTTGAGTCCATTTTCCACCCCAGACTTTTCAGAGAGGACCTCCTCCGGGGGCTGGCCATGGTCTCCATCATTATCAGCTATGTCGGTATCATCCTGGTAAATCACATCAAGGCGGCCGGGATGCCGGAACTGGAAAAGATCTCTGAACTGGCCCTCTTTTTTTATTCCCCGTTTTGCGATATTTATTTCCTTCGTACCGTAACCGAGGCTTCATTTGACACTACCCAAGCAGTGTACGCCTTTTTAAATGACGGCTTTGGCTTTTTTATTTTAGTTGTCGGTGAAGGCATACTGATCTGGCGCCGGTTTTTTAAACGAGTCCATATCTTCAGGATGAAATGGGTTGACGTCTTTATCGTTGCAGCGCTGGGCGGATGGTTTGCCTTGCGCTTTTTGGCTGAGGCGGTGACCATTCTGGCCTTCAATGTACCCGATTCCATCGCCGCATATTGGTTTGTTGCTTACGGAATTTCCAAAGTAATCTCCCCTTTAGGTCTTTACTGGCCAGACTTTTACATTATAACCTGGTCTTTGTCCGGAATCGCATTGGCCACCCTGTTTGCCTCCATCCCTTTTCACCGTAAATTGTGGCATATAATCTCTGCTCCGTTAGCAATGGTAGTAAATTCATTATCTGACAAAAAGCATACCTTCAGCAAGCCTGAGGATGAAACCCCGTTTACCACGAGGCAGTTAATCGAAATAGACGCTTGTGTCCAATGCGGAATTTGTGCTGAACATTGTGTGACTTATCAACAACATCAGGATGAACATATTGTCCCCGGTGACTTGATTTCAGCCTACGGACAAAAACTAAGACAAAAATACGGTTTTTTCTCATCTTTGATAGACCGCGATCCGCCGGCCAAAATTGACCAGGAACTATTTGCAAAACAACTTTACACCTGTTCGTTATGCGGACGTTGCCGGGAGGTTTGTCCGGTAAAAATCGACACCAGAGACATTCGGATCTCGATGCGGGAAGATGCGGTGAGAGAAAACTTCGCTCCCAGTGCAGTCAATATGGCAGTGGAGGCTACCAAAGAGGAACGCAATGTCCTGAAGTATCCTAATTACGATCGTATAATGTGGGCCGAGTTTTTAGATGATGTACCGGAAGAGGCCTACTTGAATAAAGATAAGGCCGAGATTATCTACTTTGTGGGCTGTATGACCTCCTTTTCTCCGGCGATCTCTACGATAGCGGAAAGCAACCTGAAATTGCTGTATCATGCCGGTGAAGATTTTGCCCTGCTGGGTGAAGAGGAATCATGCTGCGGATTTCCGCTCATTGTGGGCGGCGCTTCCCAAGATTGGCAGTGGCTGCGGGCCAGAAATGTGGAGAAGATAAAAAAGATGCAGGCCAAAAGGATGATATTTAACTGTGCCTCCTGCTATCATACCTATACCCATGAGTATAAAGAGTTGCTTCCGGAAATTGAAATGCTCCACTCGATTGAATACCTGCACCAACTGGTTACCCAGGGAAAAGTTACATTCAAGGAAATGAATGCCAAGATCACGTACCATGATCCCTGCGACTTGGGACGAGGATGCGGTATTTTTGAGCAGCCCCGCGAGGTAATCAAGGCTATTCCGGGAATAGAATTTATAGAAATGCCTAAAAATAGAAAGCTTGGTACCTGTTGCGGCGGGGGTGGTGATATGGAAATGGTCGACGCCGACTTGGTCAACGAGGTTGCTGACACGCTGGTTGGAGAAATAGAAAAGACAGGGGCGGATATTGTTATATCAGGATGCGGTCAATGCAAACGCATGATTTTGAATGCCATCAAAGCCAGAAAGGCTAAAGTGAAAGTCATGGATACGACCGAACTGATGCTGGAAGCAGGTATAGAGGTTAAGGCAAAAGGTTAAGACAACACGTAACATCTGGCAGTTGTCCATAAACATCATTAAGGGGGTTGAATATGGCGAAGTACAAAGACGTCGAGATGCCGGGAGATTTGTACTATTTTAACACGGATAATCATATCTGGGCCAAGATTGAGGCGGACAACACGGTTCGGATCGGTATCGACCAGTTCGGCCAGAAAGCGGCCGGAACGATGGCCTATGTCAAATTTAAACCGGCCGGCGGTAAAACCATCAAAAACCGGCCACTGGGCACCGTTGAGGCGGGCAAATACATCGGTCCCGTAAGAGCTCCGGTTAATGGCACGATCCTGGAGATTAATCAAGAAGTACTTGATGAGCCGACACTGATTAACACGGACTCGTATGGCAAAGGGTGGATCGCAGTCATCGAGGCGGATAACCTGGAGGAGGATTTCAAAGACCTGATACACGGCGAGGAAAATGTACAGGCATTCCTCGAGGCGGATTACAAGAAGTATGAAGATGAAGGCCTTTTCGCCGATGACGAAAAAGAGAAATAATCGCCGCCGGCTCTTTTTCCGGTTTCAGGTCCCTACGATGGTGTCACCATGATCAGACTGCTGGATTTGAATGAGGTCTCCTACCTGCATTCCCAGACCATATACCATGCCGTGGCCTACTGTACGACGGCGGCGTCGCCCGGAACCATCATCATTTTACGGCCCAAAGAACCGTATGTCTGTATCGGTTACCATCAATTGCTCGAAAAAGTGATCGATGTAGATTACTGCCATCAAAAAGGTGTTCCAATTATCAGGAGGGAAGTCGGTGGAGGCGCTGTATATCTGGACAGTGACCAGTTGTTCTTTCAGTGCATATTCCCCTTAGGAAAAGCTCCCAAAAGGGTTGATAATCTCTATAAACTTTTTTTAAAGCCCGCGGTGAACACCTATCGCAGGCTGGGAATCGACGCTTATTACCGGCCGGTGAACGACATTCAGGTGGATGAAAAAAAGATATGCGGCACCGGAGCGGGAAGGATCGAAGATGCCGCCGTGGTAGTGGGGAACCTTCTGTTTGATTTCAACTATGGCGAAATGGTCCGGGTATTGCACGCATCATCGGAGAAGTTTCGCGATAAAATTTACGAAAGCATGCAAATGTATTTGACCACCTTGCGTCGAGAATTAGGGCATGTTCCGGATCAAGAGAAGGCCAAAAACATTTTAACCAGGGAGTTTGAAAAAATACTGGGATGTGCGCTACACAGCGACAGCCTGACTTCTGAAGAACAACAAATGCTTGCCCGTATCGATGAAAAATTCACCGATCCTGGCTGGCTAAATGAAAAAGGCGGAAGGCTGACCAACTGGATCAAGATATCCGCCGATGTCAACATCATGGAATCGAGGTATAAGGCGCCTGGAGGACTGATATGGATCATCCTTCGGTCCAAAGGAGATATTATCGATGACATCGTAATCTCCGGTGACTTCACCATTCAACCCAAAGAGGCGCTCAATGATTTGGAAGACCGGCTTAGGGGACAACCCCTTAAGGCCGGTCCGTTATTGAAGACGGTTGAATCCTTCTATAAACACCAAGGGATTCAATCACCGGGTGTAACACCGGAGGATATGCTAAAAGCAATCATGGTAGAAAAGGACTGAAAAGGGGGTGACTGTTATGGCGAAAACGGAGACATTGGGTATTTTAGTTCCAACAAACAGACATATTGATCATCTCATCGGGGTTGCCAGGGCCGCCAAGAAAGCCGGAAAAACTCTGCTCATATTCTTTACCCATGGCGGCGTACTGATGACACAGAACCCCAAGTTTCAGGAACTTGCCGACATCGCTTCTGGAGAACTATCTCTTTGCAACCATAGCTGGGAAGAGTTTGGATTTAGTGAGAAGCCGATTCCTCATGGAATGACCGAAGAAGATTTAGGCTCTCAGTCAAGGCATGTTGCGCTGATCGAAAAATGCGACCGTTATTTGGTCATATGAAAGGGGAAATCAATGGAACCGAAAAATGTAGCCGTAATCATAAGGGATGTACCCAACCAGTGGGAGGGACTGCGGTCCACCTTGGGAATGGCCATTGATTTTGACGGCCCGCATATGTTTGTCATCGGAGAACTGCAGATACCTGACGATAAAGTTTCAATTTATAAGGAAAGTTTGGAATATCTAGCGGACGTGCTGGAAGGCAAAAACTTTACGGATAATAATGCCAATCTGGAGAATTGGGATTTTTTCGAGTATATGTCCTTAGATGACATGGCCCGCAAATTACCGGAATATGATCTGATCATTCCATTTTAGGGGTACAAAAAATGAAAGTGTTGCATGTACTGAAATCGGAACCGGATGAAATTTTACAAAAACTCATGGAACCTGTCTCGGAAGGGAATGAAGTTCAACAATTTGAACTGTACAAAGGGGATGTGGATTACGATAAATTAATTGAACTGGCATTTGGCCACGACAAGGTTATTTGCTGGTGGTAGAAAAGGAGAACCTGACCGGTTTGTTTGTTGAATCAGTAATGGAGTTCCGCGGACCCATTTGTTTTTTTTAAGAGGTGAGAAGTTGAAGATAATCGTCTTTCCCGGATGCATGGTCTTGGCCAGATTTCATGAATATGAAATGGCGTCAACGATGATTTTGAAGCAATTGGGATATGAAATTATTGAGTTACCTGAATTTTGCTGTTGCGGGGCTTCCCTGATGCCCGGTGTCACCGATAATTGGATAAACCTTTCGGCACATACTCTGGCACTGGCGGAAAAGTACGGGGCCGAGATCGTCACCCTGTGCGGCAGTTGTACCGGCAATTTCAGGCGGACCAATCATTATCTCTCCCGGGACCCTGAGGTCCGTGACCGGACCAGATCCGCCTTAGACAAATTAGATCTTAGCTACGAGGGCGACGTAAAGGTCCGTCATATCATAGAGGTTTTGATAGACAGACAAGAAGATATTCGCAAACGGGTTCGGCGCCACTTAAAATTTAAGGTGGCGGTTACGTGTCCCTGCCAGATTTTGAGGCCGAAAGAGATCAGCGGTACCATAACGCACCAGGACCTGCAAATCATGCTGGAAAGCTTAGGTGTTCAGACCGTAGTTTACCCACAACAATATGAATGTTGCGGAGCCACGGCCCTTCTATTCGACGAGCAATTCGGCATTGACAAAGGGATGTCAAAACTGGAATCTGCCCGGACCCATGGCGCCGATGTGTTCTGCACTTCATGTGGAAACTGCCTCTACCAAATGGATCGTTACCAGAATAAGATGTATCAAAATAATCCGGGCTGCAAAATACCGGTTTTCTCACTCCCTCAACTGATAGGGCTCCTGTTTGGTTATTCCAAAGAATCACTACATTTAGAATACCCGGAGGTTCTTAACTTTGGTTAAAAACAGCAAAAATGAATGCGATCAATGCCCTCAAATCTGCCTGGAAGCGTGCATGGTCGCGAGAAGCGGCAAGCCATCCGTTCTTGCGGGGCTTACTGCCGACGCACCGACCGGTGCCTGGCACTGCGTCAACTGCTGGAAGTGCATCGAAGTATGCCCGCGGGATATTGACATATACAGCCTCATGATGGCCAGAAGGCGGCTGGAGGATATGCCCGAATTAGTTGAAAAAAGTGTCGACAACATTTCCCGCACCGGCTGTTCCATTATCGTTAGAGGATTGAACCAGATTCGAGAAATGTACGGTCTTAAACCTGTCAGGCTCATTGAAGAACAAAAGAAAAAAATTTTACTCGAGAACGAATCACCACCGAGTGGGAAAACGGAAAAAGTATAGAAAAGTATGAACGGAGAGGATCTGTCCGATGCAATTTGAAACTGTTGATATACCCGAAGACTTGAGGTACACCCGCACACACCTGTGGGCAAAAATAAACAATGGTATGTGTACCCTGGGATGGACCGACTATATCCAGACCAATGCCGGAGAGGTGATCTATCTGGAGCTTGCTGATATAGGAACCCCGATTGAAGTCGACCAGGAATTCGGTTCCATCGAGACCAGCAAATGGGTGGACAAACTTTATTCGCCCCTAAACGGCCGGGTAGTTGAGGTAAACAAGAAAGTCACCTCACATCCTGAAGTGATAAACGAAGCACCGTTTACTGAAGGGTGGTTCGTTAAGATCGAACTTCAAAGTGAGATCGGGTTCCAGCATCTAATGTCCCCTTTGGAATATTTTGAGCACTTAAAACTCTGCGAGGTGGAATAACATGGCGTCTCCCGACACGGTCAGGTTGAGCATCGCGGCGGCAATAACCCTGGGATTCAAACGAGGTAAATTCTTTAGAAATGCTCGCTTGGGATGCATTAACCTGCTCATGGAGTACGACAATGGCTGCAAGGCCAATTGCCTGTACTGCGGTCAAGCCAGAGAGGCTTCGAACGACCCGGAATGTAAAAGTCTGATTCGGGTTCAGTGGCCGTCCTATCCCCTTTCAGACGTTATTTCGGCTACCAAGGAAGCCGCGTTGACGGACAGTTCTCTTCAGCGGGTATGCATTTCTTCCCTGACTTCACCCGGCGTTCCTGAAGACCTGTTAAAGATTGTGAAAGAAGTTAAAGCGGGAACGGGCCTTAAGGTCTCGACCCTTATCACACCGACGGCGTTCAAAAAGAGTGATCTGAAAGCGATTAAGGATGCAGGGGCGGAGAATATCACTATCGCCGTTGACACCGCCACCCCAGAACTTTTTAATAAACTGCGTGGCAAAGGAGCCAGGGGCCCCCATAAATGGGATCGATACATCAGAGGCATTAAGGAGGCTGCCGAAGTCGCCGGAAATGGATATAACGCCGTGGGTGTTCATCTTATCATCGGGCTGGGTGAGACAGAGTTGGAGTCGGTCCGATTTATTCAGACATGTTATGATATTGGCTCACGTGTCCATTTGTTCTCATTCTTTCCGGAAAAGGGGACGGTCATGGAAAAACAATCTCAGCCGCCCATGGAGCAATATCGAAGGATACAACTTGCCCGCTATCTCATTGACCGCGGCCTGACGCAGTTTGATAACATGAGGTTTGAATCCGGCAGACTGGTCGATTTTGGATTGCCAACAAGGGAAACTCTGGCAATCGTCAGCCAGGGGACACCTTTTATGACCACCGGTTGTTCCGGTTGCAACCGACCTTTTGCCAACGAAACCCCAACTCAGGCCATGCAAGGCTTGTTCAGGAATTATCCATTCCCTCCAGACTCAAAAGATGTCCGGATTATTCAAAATCAGCTAAAAATAAAAACCTCCAAAAGAAAAAACCTATGAAAACCTGGCGTTTGCTGGATACTGGGAAAAGAACCGCGGCGGAAAACATGTGTCTCGATCAAGCAATTCTGGAGGCTCGTGGCAAGGGGACGGTGCCCAACACCCTCCGATTCCTTCAATTTAGGCCCCATTGTGCTCTTGTGGGCTATCACCAGAGTGTTGAGCAAGAAATCCGTATAGATTATTGTGAACAAAGAGGCATTGATATTAACCGCCGTATCACCGGAGGCGGAGCCATCTATTTCGGAGAGGACGCCCTGGGTTGGGAACTGATTGCCGGTAAGGATTTAGCCTCTCGTGATGTTCTTGCCCTTTACCGTACACTTTGTAGTGCAGCCATTGATGGCCTTCAGTCCCTGGGTATCGAAGCCTCATTTCGACCGGTGAACGATATTGAGGTACAGGGACGAAAAATTTCCGGAACCGGCGGCACCGAGGCCAATGATGCTTTTTTGTTTCAGGGCACTTTGCTCATAGATTTAGACGTCCATACAATGTTGCGAGCGCTTCGGATACCCATCGAAAAGCTAAAAGATAAAGAGATCGATTCCTTTAAAGAGAGAATGACTTGCCTGAAGTGGGAGCTGGGAGAGATCCCTCCCATGAAACAGGTGAAGGATGCAATCCAAAAAGGGTTTTCCAAAGCATTCGGAGTTGAATTCGTAAGCAAGGGCCTTACAAAAAAGGAAGAGGGCTATTTCCAAAGACGCCTCCAAGAATTTAAATCGGCAGATTGGATTTACAAGGTCGGACATTCTTTAAAGGATGATCATCACCTTTATTCCGCTTACAAGGCTCCTGGTGGATTGATTCGTATCTCAGTCTTAGTTGACGATATTCGAGACCGCATCAAAATGATTCTCATAACAGGAGATTTCTTTGCCTACCCCACGAGAATCATCTACGATTTAGAGGCCAGGTTGAAAAATTGTAGGTGTAAAAAAATTGAGGAAACCGTCAAATCATACTTTCAGCAAACCAAACCCGTAATGCCAGGCGTTACTTCTGACGACTTTATCGCAGCCATCCATCTGGCTCTTCAAAAACGAGATCTCACAAGTCTTGGGCTGAGTGTAAAAGAGGCCAATAATATTTTCATGGTAAATGAGGCCATTGAACAACTACCGGAAGCGAGTGTGATCCTTATCCCATACTGTGCCAAATTGGCCAGTTGCGAATTCCGGTATGATAAAGATTGCATTTCTTGTGGAGATTGCACCGTAGGGGTGGCCTATGAATTGGCGCACAAACACAATATGGAGCCTATTACCATTGTTAATTTTGAAGATTTACAATCCACATTGTCCGACATGAAGCAGCGAGGGATCAAGTGCTATTTGGGTTGCTGCTGTAATCCCTTTTTTGTAAAACATCGTGAGGATTTTGAAAAAGCCGGTATGGCCGGATTGTTGATAAATGTTGAAAATACTACCTGCTATGATCTTGATTTGGAACGGGAAGCCAAAAAAGGAACCTTTACGGGCGAAACACAGCTAAATCTCGATATCCTTGAAAAGGTTATGGAAAGTCGAAAGTGAATAATGGGAAGTTCTTCATTTGACGTACTAATTGTGGGCGCCGGTCCGGCAGGTTCCTCAGCAGCCCTCGCCGCAGCAAAGGCAGGTGCTCATGTGTTGATGATTGAAAAGCGGCGGCAAATAGGCAAGCCGGTTCAGTGTGCCGAGTATATTCCCCGTCTTTTGAAACATACCGTGAAAATTCCCCCAGAGGCCATTGCCCAAAAGATCCAGGAAATGATTACATTCATGCCCAATGGGGAAGTAATCCGAAAACGCGCTCCGGGTTTTATCCTTAACCGTGCCAAGTTTGACCAGGCGTTAGCCCAGGAGGCATCCGAAGCCGGTACTAAAATCCTTACTAGAACGAAGGCCGTTTATAAAGAAGGAAAAAAGATCACGGTTTTGGGTCCCTCTGGTGAAGACCAAATTGAGGCTTCGGTTATCATCGGCGCCGATGGCCCCGACTCCACGGTGGGCTCTTGGATAGGCCAAAAAAATCGAAAATTCATATTTGGGATACAGCATACAGTAGTATTAAAGGAGTCCGTTCAGGATACCGAGATTTATTTTGGTAAAGAATATCCAGGAGGATACGCTTGGCTTTTCCCTAAAGGTGAAATGGCGAATGTAGGCGTGGGTATCCAAAGAAAATTAGGAGGAGTAGCCAAACTGGCTCTTAAATCCTTTAAAAAGAGAATAAGACATAGGATTGGAGAGGTGGTAGACGTAACGGCAGGCCTTATTCCGGTGGGAGGGCCGCTCCGCTCCATAGATGAAAAGGATCGGATCATTTTAGTAGGTGATGCCGCAGGGCATACGCATGCCATCACCGGTGGCGGTATTCCCCAGGCCGTAATCTGTGGCACCATGGCTGGCAGGGCGGCAGCAGCCGGTGCTGATGGTGACAAGCTGACCTTTCAAAATTATTTTCATCAATGGAGAAGTGCTTATGGTCCAATGATGGACAAGGCGGCTATAAAACGAAAAAAGATGGAGGCGGAGTGGCATGAAAAGGATCGAATGGAATTGTTGAAAAGCTGCTGGGTTGCATGTAAGGAGTATTATAATGATGCCTGAAATCTCTTATTCTTGGCAGCAGGTGAAATCCTGGAATTTAAGGGAACTTTTAAACAAAGCCCGCCAACTCTCCTGGCAAATTCATGGCAAGCGTGTTCAGTACTTCATCCCAGGACAAATGGTCTATATGGGCGACCAGGGGAAATATCCTCACATTTCCTTAACAGGAAAATCTTGTGCATTAAATTGCGATCACTGTTATCGAAAGATCCTGGACGACATGATACCGGCAGTGGAACCTCATCTATTAAAGGAAGTCTGCAGGCGTCTGGATGAAGAAGGAAATCTTGGAGTTCTCCTTAGCGGAGGATCAGATAGACGCGGAGCCCTTCCTTGGCAGAAGTTTTTAGAGTCTATTCAATGGATTAAACAGCATACTCGTCTCAAAGTTTCGATCCACACAGGAATTATCGATCTAGAGACGGCTTTGGCCCTTAAAAATGCAGGAATTGATGAGGTATTGATCGATGTGGTTGGATCTGAAGAAACCATGCACCATGTTTACCATTTACCCGCAAGTCTTAATGAAATGGAATCTTCTTTAAGCGCTGTGGCGGCCACCAAACTTCCT
Organism: uncultured Desulfobacterales bacterium; assembly: GCA_937998305.1. Taxonomy (GTDB): domain Bacteria; phylum Desulfobacterota; class Desulfobacteria; order Desulfobacterales; family UBA11574; genus UBA11574. The sequence continues at coordinate 22,203 of CALLDL010000162.1, forward strand.
CTCATTCCCCATATAGTAGTTGGGCTTCATTATGGTCGGATTAAAGGTGAAATGAATGCCTTAGGGATGGTCGCCAGCCACCCCATTTCCGTACTGGTCGTGGTAGTTCTTAATCCAATGAAAGGAACACCCATGCAGGGAATCCGACCAATAGACCCGGAGACCGTAGCTCGGTTTGTTGCTGCTGCTCG
>CALLDL010000163.1 GCA_937998305.1 uncultured Desulfobacterales bacterium
AGACCGGCGCGAATAAGGATACATCGCAGAGGTCGTGTAAGCGTCTTGAATCCAGTAGAGCTTTCCACCGGAAACAACCAGATAGGGATCACCGTCATAATCGAGAAAGGGGGCAATCGAATTCGTCCGCCGGTTAATCCGCCGGTTAAACATGATGCGGCTCTCGGGACTTAAATATGTGGTAAACAGTATCTGGGGATCCAAAAATTCAATGGCAAACAAAAGCCTTCTGAAAAAAGATTTGATATGGATACCGCCCTTGCCCTGGTAGGTGTTATAAACATTTTTGTCTCCCTTGGGATAATCAAATTCCCGGGCGTTGGTCTTTACCATCACATACTCATCCGTTTTTTCGCCATAATAGATCTCGGGGCGCACGACCCTTAAGTCCGGTTCAAAAGACGGCGGCAGGTCTTTGATAAAGAGGCGGGGCAGCCCCTCGCTGGTCACTTCATTGACCGGGCTTGCGGCCAGTCCGTAGCCATGGGTATAGATGAGGTGCCTGTTGACCCAGGTATCGGCTTGGGGAGGCAGCTTGTTGACCACCAGCTCCCGGGCGGCCAGCATGATCTGGCGATACTGGTTGTTGAGGAAATACCGATCGACGTCGACATTGTTAAAATCGTAATACAGCCGTATGGCTTGAATCTGCCGGTACGTTTGAAGCAGCGGGCGCTCGTCCCAGATCCGGATGTTTTGGATCGTTACGTCATGCTGCTTGAGATCCTGGGCACTGAGTCGGTCGTTTACTTCAAAATTGACTACTTTGATTTTATTCAGGTTGTAGGCCTTGCGGGTATAATCGATATTGTGGGCGATGTAGGGGGATTCTTTGGCCAGTTCATTGGGTTTGACGATAACTTTTTGGACCAGGATAGGGAGCCCCGCTCCCAGCACCAACACGACGCCTATCCAGATTGCCGAACTAATCCAGATTATTTTTGGCCTAAATTTAAAGGCGTTGATAAAAAGGACTACGGCAAATCCTATCGAGATAAAAACGATTATCTTATAGGCCAGAACCTTGATGTGAACATCGGTATAGCTGGCGCCGAAAGCCGGTCCCTGGGTGGAATATAAAAGCCCGAACATTCTCAAACGATAGGACCAGGTCATTAGCAGCACAACGATTCCACCCAGAAAAATAAGATGCTTTTTAACATTTTTCGCAAGGGTGATTTTAGGCAAAGTGGGTAGGGCACCCTGGGCCTGACGGAAGTCACCCTCTATTTTCAGGGCACCGTTTTTCAGATACCAGCCCATCGTGGCCAGTACAGCCACGACAAAAAGGATCAGCAACCCGTTTTGGATGAAGATGTAAAAAGGCAGCGAGAACAAGTAAAAGCCGATGTCCCGGTTAAAAACAGGGTCGGTGCTGCCAAAAGGCTGCTGATACAGATAGCGCAGGAGCAAATCCCATTGAGTGGAGCCTTTTGAAGCAATATAAAAGGTTGAAAACAGAATAAAAGCGATCACCAGGGTTTTTAGCGTTGCAGTGGAAAGGCCAAACTGGGAAGCATAATCGTCGGCAACTTTAAAATCCCTCCCTGTCCCGATTCGCGGGTTTAAACGATTGGCGGCGTAAATGTTTATACCGATGATCAGGGCCAAAAGCAGCCAGACCATCGATCCAAACCCGAATTTGCTCAACATCATGGTCCAGAAAACAGGCGAAAAGCCCAAATTTTCAAACCACAACCAGTCCGGATAAATTGAAAGCCCTATCCACAGCAATAGAACACCAACAAATCCGATACCGATAATAAATAATAATTTCTTATTCATAACACTCCTTAAAATAATATTGACAAATAAATCCTGATTTTGATTATCGCCAAAATATCTCCGTCTATCGACAGTTTACTTTTCTATTAACGAAGTCAGCTGTTTTTTATCACCGGAGTTAATATGTTATTTCAAAACTGTTGAACTCACCTTTGTAGTCCTCCCATGTCACATCCACATTCGTTACCTTTGCATAGGGCGGCCCCTTTTTACACCATTCAAGAATTGACACAACACTCTTTTCAGAACCTTCAAACACGGCTTCAACCGTTCCGTCTCGTTTATTGCGCACCCATCCGAAAACCCCAAATCCATCTGCTGCATGTTTTGTCTCCAATCTAAAAAAAACACCCTGAACTCTCCCGGAGATAAACGCATGAGCTCTTACTTTATCTTCCATGTTCCCCCCCCACTCATTGAAGATTGATGATTGACGATTGAAAATGGTAAATCAGTTAACAGGGATCAGGGCTCGGGTGTCAGTTTTTATTTTACCCTGATCCCCGATCCCTGGCACCTGTATCTCGTGAAGAAAATCTTCAATTATCGATCTTCAATCATCAATTTCATTAGGGTTTCCTCATCAACGATATCAACACCGAGTTCTTCCGCCCGCTTAAGTTTTGAGCCGGGTGATACCCCGACGACAAGATAATCTGTTTTCCGACTCACAGAACCGGTAACCTTTCCCCCGGCTTCCTCAACAGCTCTTTTTACTTCACTTCTTGTCAACGTTGCAAGGGTGCCTGTGAGGACGAAAATCTTGCCTGCAAGCGTGCCCTGTTTATGGGCATTGTCACGAAAAATCTGAACCCCGTTGGCAATCATATCATCGACGAGCTTCCGATTTTCATTTTTTTTGAAAAATTCAACAATGCTTTCGGCAACAACAGGTCCCACTCCGTCAATCACTACGAGTTCATCCGGTGTAGTGCGAATCAGTTTCTCCAGACTCTCAAAAGACCCAGCAAGAATCCCAGCCACATGCTCTCCCACATGCCGGATACCCAGCGCGTAAATAAAACGATTTAATGTTATCCGCTTGCTATCTTCAATGGCACGAACAATATTGCCGGCAGATTTTGAACCCATCCGTTCCAGATCTTTTAGTGGTTCTTCTTTTAGCTGAAATATATCTGCATAGGAAAAAAGCAGATCCTTGTCCACCAGTTGTTCGATCAGTTTTTCCCCCAATCCATCAATGTCAAAAGCTCCCTTTGAAGCAAAATGCTTTATCCGCTCTTTTACCTGGGCAGTACATGACGTGTTGATGCATCTTAACGCCGCCTCATTTAGGGATCGGACAACCGAAGAATGACAAACAGGACAGACAAGAGGCATGTTGAAGGTTTTTTCTTCCCCTGTCCGCTTTGAAATTATGACTTTAACAACTTCGGGGATTACGTCTCCGGCTCGCTGAACAAGGACCGTGTCGCCGATTTTGATATCTTTTCTTTTTATTTCATCCTCATTGTGAAGTGTTGCCCGGCTGACGGTCACACCGCCGATTTTCACCGGCACAAGCTGTGCCACGGGCGTCAATGTACCGGTCCTTCCAACCTGGACTTCAACACCAACGACCCGCGTCGTCTCCTGAATCGCTTTAAATTTGTAAGCGATGGCCCATCGCGGACTCCGGGATGTGGCCCCTAAATTTTGTTGTAAAGAAAGACTGTCGACCTTTATCACCACGCCGTCAATATCATAGGGTAAAAGATCCCGCTGTTCACTGAGTTCTCTATAGCAATCGATCACCTCTTTGACGGTAATCTTCGGCCGGATATGTGGATTGATTCTGAACCCGAGTTTCTGCAATGCATACAGTATATCCGAGTGCGATTCCAATACAAGGTCAGTGATCCGACCCACACCATAGACAAATATTTCTAAAGGGCGTTTGGCGGTAATCTTTGAATCGAGTTGTCTTAAAGACCCTGCGGCTGCATTTCTTGGATTGGCAAATGGCGGCAAGTTATCATCAAGACGCTCGTTGTTTAAGCTTTTAAACGCTTCCTTGCCGATAAACACTTCGCCTCTGACCTCAAGAAGTGAGGGAATCCTTTTTTCTTTTTCATTGTGAAGTCGTAACGGGACAGAGCGTATGGTTCTGACATTTGATGTAATCAATTCACCGTAAAAACCGTCACCGCGAGTCGATGCGGTGATCAACCGGCCGTTTTCATAGACCAGCTCCACGGCAACACCGTCTAATTTTGGTTCTGCAGTATAAATAATGTCGCTGTCTATACTGAGATTTCTTTTGATACGTCGATCAAACGCCATGATGTCCAGATCATTGAATCCATTCTCCAGACTGAGCATCGGAATTGAGTGTTCAATGGTTTCGAATTTGTCCAGGGTAGGCGCTCCAACCCGAAGGGTCGGGGAATCCGGGCTCATCAGATCAGAGAAGTCCTCCTCCAGCTTCAACAGTTCTTGCATCATCCGATCATACTCGGCATCGGATATTTCCGGATCATCCAAAACATAATACCGATAATTGTGCCGGTGAAGCGTTTGTCTTAATTCTTTGACGCGTTCTATTATTGAAGGATCTATCATTGTTTCGATTTAGTATAAAGGTTTCGCATCAATATTTTAATGTAACTCCCTAACTTGGTCTTTTTTTCTCGATGTTGGCAGTGGAGGATCAGCGCCATTTTTTTTTAAAAAAAAGGAGATGAACCGAATTCACTATCTATTGTCCATTCAGAAATGAGATATTTTGTTCAAGATCGAGGCATGCGAGAAAATTAACCACAGGCATATAGTTGATATTCCGAGGATTAATTTTTGAGCATAACGAAGATATTGGACAAAATAGCCATTTATGGATGGACACTATCTAAGGATTTTTTGAAGCTGCCTCATCACATCGGCCTTGCCAATCTTGATAGTTCTTCTTTTACATCATCAATAATATCATAAAACCACATCACATCCTCAATGGTCAAACGACCGGCCTTACGTTGTGACTCTTTCCCGTCTTTTCTTTTAAATATCCTCGGTCCGATCTGAACTTTCGGCTCACCGTCACCATATTGATTGATGGAAACCAGCAGCCCGGTCTCATCGCTTTGCCATTTCTTTAAAATTTTGTCCTTTTCCGGATCAAATGCCATATTGTCCTCCATATTCAGTTATTACAGCAATAGTCAGATTAATATTCCTAGAACCTATCTCAAAAGCAATCTAAGAGCCCATGGCGGCGTTGTGAAACGATTCAAAATGCCTCACATACTACGTTGTATGCTCCGCTTTTTCACCGTTACACGCCCCCGAATATCGGGATTTCGCTAAGCTCAACTTGCTTTTGAACCCTAATCTTATTTTTGAGATAGGTTCTAATTTAATGCAGCGTCAGTTTCGAACTCACTTCGAGAACATATTTTCATCATATATGAGATGCATTCTTAATTATGATTCCATATTCTGTCAAACCCATTTTGAAAGTTACGCCAACGAACTTGCAGTTTACGCTATAAACAATATTAATATTTATGACACAATCCGAATAAATTCAGCTTCCATCTCCGTCCGACAGACTTTGACAGCCTGAATCATTCGGCTGAACTTATCTTGAGTATGGCGGGCTTTTTGGCGTAAATTAGCCATCTGGGTGGGACACAGATACCAGGTGCAAACCCAGGGTCTGGTCATTCTCGGCAGTACACAACCTTTAAGGCTCCAGTAGCGACAAACCTTTTGTGAATTCGAGCGGAGTTGCTTATCAGGAATTTGATGCCCGCCGAGATGAAGAAACAAAAGATCCTTAAAATCGACCCAGACTTTGGCTGTAAGACAGCAGGGATCCGGACACCATGGACACGTAGCCTTGCACAGATCATCTATAATTGAAAAAATTGACGCCAGTCGAGTCTGAACCTTATGTGCCAAAGACATGGCCCGATCCAGCTCGGACATGTTCCTTTGTATGAGAAAATTGAGGCTGCGGTTTGCCTCCTGCCATGCAGCTATAGAATTCCATGGCGGTATATCCAGATGAAAATTGCTTTGCATATGCATATGATACCATAATTAAGATAATTAAAAATTACAATGATCCATTTGTATGTCGATCGGCATACCCACTTTTTCATTTTTTATACAAAAAAGGACTTGAAAGCTTTTTAGCATTGTGTTAGGCGTTTCCTTTGGTTTTTTATGCCCATCATTTAAGACGTTGAAAGGATTGTATTAAGATGACTCCAAAAAGAGAAATGCAGATCGCTTATATCCTTATTGTTGTTTTGCTCTTTGTGGGTGTTATAAGCTATGCAGCCTTTCCTGCCAAAACACCGGATGAACCGATAAGGTTAATGTACAAAACGGTTGCGGGAAAAGTTTTATTCGACCACAAAACCCATTCTGCGGATTCAGGATATGGCCTCGCCTGTGCGGAATGTCATCATCACCCGGAAGAACCCGAAGAAGGTCAAACAGCGAATGTATCTTGCGGCGACTGTCATCAAACCCTGGAAAAAGATCAAAAATGGCCTGAATCCTGTCTTGATTGTCACGAAGCTGAGGATCTTGAAGAATCAGAAATGACCAAAAAATCTGATGCCTTCCATTCGCAATGTGAAAGCTGCCATCAGGAAGTTGAAGCCGGCCCGGAAGAAGAGAGGTGCAACTGGTGTCATGTTATGTAAACTCCGCCTTCTTTTACAGGCGAAGCTTTTTTGGTGCCAATTATTTTAACGAAAAAAATGAAAAAGGTTAAACGATGATAAAAAGATCTTTTATCGGTTTGACAAAGCCACTGCTAAAATATGAAGCCCTGGACGTTAGCACGCCGGAGCCTTCAGTTATTCAACCTTCCAAAAAGGTGACGCTTTTTTTAGATAAAGTTTTTGATTTCAAAGATAAAATTTTGTTTAATATCGGCGACAAGGTCAAGACCGGCCAGAAGCTTTCTTACTCCGAAAACAGTGATGCCTATGTTATTTCTACAGTTACAGGAACCATCTCATCTATCGCTCCATTTAACGCTGATTATGGCAAGACGTATACGGCCATTACAATAGATGTTTCTGAAAACGAAGAAATTGACGAACAATTTTCAACACTCGTAAAGGAACCCGACATAGATACAGTTAAAGATTCCCTGGCCTTTATTCCCGGAAATCTCCCCGCCGGTCTCTTTCCTTCCACCGACGCATCACCACCCATTGAGACCATCGTAATTTCCGGTGTTGACTGCGACCTATTCATTACGACCAATCAAAACACGGTACTGGTTGACGGCCAAGCAGTCAAACACGGTGTCAAAATTTTAAAGCAAATCACAGGAATCGATAATATAATCATCGTCTCATCCGATCATCTCATGCAAGATGCCGGTATCAGCGGAGCAGAAGTTAGAGTCGTTGATCCTGAATATCCCGCTTCACTTCCGCATTTGATCATGCGGGATGTCCTGGGCCAGGTGGTACCTGCCGGAAAAAATTGTGAAGATATGGGGGTGTCCTTTATCAGCGCGGAAGCGGTTGCATCCATCGGCAAAGCATTTACCGAGGGGCAAATTCCACTTTATAAGCACTTTAATTTAATTAAAAAAGATGGAAGTTCCACACTCATATCAGCCCGAATCGGAACACCAATCAGTGACATCTTAAACGCTTTTGATGTCACGTTAAATGAAAAAGACCGTTTAATTATAGGCGGACCCATGACCGGTTCAACGGTCTATTCTGAGGATTTCCCGATACAACCGGATACAGATGCCATCATGGTTCAGGACAGAGGCAATATTCCTTTTGTTTCTGACTATCCCTGCATCAATTGTGGCGAATGTGTCAGAATTTGTCCGGCTAGCATTCCGATTAATGTGCTTGTACGATTTCTTGAAGCCGGACAATATGAGGAAGCCGCTGACCAGTATGACCTGTATTCTTGCATAGAGTGCGGTCTTTGCAGTTTTGTCTGTGTATCAAAAATGCCGGTGTTTCACTATATAAAGCTGGCGAAATATGAACTTGGCCGGATCACTACAGCGGAGGCAACGAATGCTTAATCACAAAAAACTCATCGTTTCACACGCGCCGTTCTGGCACGATGGGAGCAGCATAACGGATCGAAGTTATCATACAATGCTTGCGGCTATGCCGGCGGTCTTATTTGGTATATTTACCTATGGTATGCCGGCTTTAGGTGTTGTTTCGCTTTCCATTTCCTTCGCAATTATATGGGAATTTTTAATCAACAAAATCACCAAGCGTACCATCAGCATTGGAGACGGCAATGCAGCCCTTATCGGCCTTTTATTTGGCATGCTTTTGCCGGCAACATCTCCGTGGTGGCTGGTCATAACCGGCACTTTCGTTGCTGTGGTTATCGGAAAGCACATTTATGGGGGCATCGGTGGCAATCCCTTCAATCCTGTTCTTATTGGGTTTGCTATCCTTATGGTGGCCTGGAAAGATTATTTTGATTTTAATGAAGTTTTGGTGAATTACGATCTCGGTTTTGCCATGGTCTATCCCCTGGCCGCCGTCAAACATCTGGGAACATCGGGTATCGAAGCCTTTAGCACCACGGATCTTCTTTTAGGCCAGCAGTCGGGCGGCATTGGTTCAACTTTCGGGCTCGGCCTCATTATTGGCGGAATTTATTTGATTCTCAGGGGATTTATCCGCTGGGAAATTTCAGTCTCTTTTTTGGCTGGTATAGGTCTAACGGCTCTGATGTTTAACATGTCTGATCCTTCCCATTACGCAAGCCCTGTTTTCCATCTTTTAACCGGATATACGCTTATAGGCGCCTTTTTTTTGGCTGCCGAAGATTCATCTTCACCGGTCAACTTTATCCCTATGCTCATTTACGGCGCCGGAGCAGGTGTAATGACCGTGTTGATAAGGAATCTCGGTTCCTATGTTGATGGTGTGGTTTTTGCGATCCTGCTTATGAACCTTATCAATCCAATTTGTGACAAAATCAGACCAAAAGCTCTGGGAAAGGTTGTTTAAGATGCGAGAAATGGTAACAATGGTCGTTGTTCTGACTGTATTAAGCGCCTTGTCTGGCGGATTGCTTTCCGGCCTAAGGAATGCAACCGCATCTAAAATCGAAGTGCAACAGCTAAAATTTGTAAAAGGGCCTGCCATCAAAGAGATCCTTAAGGGCGCATCGAATGATCCCATTGCCGACCGGTTTGCCCTCAAAGACGGCGAAATGGAACGTAAATTTTTCGTCGGCAAATTTGACGGCAAAGTCAACACGGTGGTTCTTGAAAGTTCCGGTAAAGGCTATGGCGGTGATGTCGGCCTTATGGTCGCCGTCAATATGGAAAATGACCAGATTGTCGGCGTCGGGGTGACCACCCACAGCGAAACTCCGGGACTGGGTGCCACGGCAAAGGATGACCCCGGTTTTGTTTCCCAATTTAAAGGCAAACCCATCAATGAGACGTATAAAGTGACCAATGACGGCGGCAAAATCAACGCCATGAGCGGCGCGACCATTACATCTCGGGCTGTCTGTTCGGCTGCATCAAACGCGGGTATGATTTATAAAAAATTGAAACCCCAGCTCGAAGAAAAGTTAAAGGAATTTAAGTAAAGAGGGAGATCATAATGGCCAAAACACTCACCCAGGAATTTACCAAAGGTCTGTGGGAAGAAATTGCGCCCTTTCGGCTGGTACTGGGCTTGTGCCCGGTACTGGGTGTCACCACGACCGTAGAAAACGGCATCGGAATGGGCCTTGCCACGACATTCGTTCTGGTATTTTCGAACATACTTGTTGCATCTTTGCGGAATATTATTCCAGCCAAAGTTCGAATCGCCTGTTTCATCATTATCATTGCGACCTTTGTTGTCGTCACTGAACTGTTAATGCAGGCCTTTACCTACCCCTTGTTTCTCAAACTGGGAGTGTTCATCCCTTTGATCGTGGTAAACTGTATTGTGCTGGGCCGTGCAGAGGCATTCGCTTACAAGAACAATATAACGCTTTCAATTGCCGACGGTCTGGGTATTGGTATCGGTTTTACCCTTTCTTTAGCGGCACTCGGTGCTCTGCGTGAGTTATTTGGTGCCAACAATTTAACCATTTGGACCACACCCACTTCCGTTTTCGGCGTCCAACAAGTATTTGGTGCGAATTTCGAACCGTTCACGTTCATGGTTCAAGCGCCCGGAGCCTTTGTCTGCCTCGGGTTGATGCTCTGTGTTATGAATCTTATGGGAAGCAAATAGGAGTCAATCAATGGGCTACATGGAAATCATTATCGGTGGTATTTTTGTAAACAACATTTTACTGGCCCAGTTTCTGGGTAACTGCCCGTTTCTCGGCACATCCAAAAAAATGGAGACAGCCGTCGGCATGGCCATGGCAGTTGTTTTTGTTCTGGTATTGGCCGGGGTTATCACCTGGCTTATTTACGCGTTCTTTCTGGTACCCTATAAATTAGTCTATATGAGGACCATCGCATTTATCCTTGTGATTGCATCCCTGGTCCAGTTTGTCGAAATGTTTTTAAAAAAGAGCATCCCTGCGCTGTATGCGGGACTGGGTATCTTTTTACCGTTAATTACCACCAACTGCGCAGTATTTGGTGCTTGTATTTTAAATGTCGATAAAGAACTGAACTTTATGAAAACCCTGGTACAGTCAACGGCCTATGCCGTTGGATTTGGGCTGGCCCTGATTCTCTTTGCCGGTGTTAGAGAACGTATCATTCTGGCCAGGGTCCCGAAACCGCTCCAGGATACGTCCATCGGCTTGGTAGTTGCAGGAATATTGTCTTTAACCTTTTATGCTTTCAAAGGTATGATATAGATGATTGATGATTGATGGTTTTAGGATGGCTCCATTAATAAATAAAACAAACGTTCTTCTTCCTTCAATCGTAAATCAACAATCGACAATCAATATAGGAGGATACGGTGTTATCATTATCAGCAATCCTATTTATGTTGGGTTTGGGGGCTTTGTGCGGAGGTGCCCTCAGTGCAGCGTCCAAAATATTTTATGTTTATGAGGATCCTCGAATCGGGGTAGTGGAAGGATTTACCGCCCTTGCAAACTGCGGAGGTTGTGGATATGCCGGATGTTCGGCGGCGGCGGTGGCCGTGGTTGCCGGGGAAGCTCCTCCCAGCGTTTGCATCGTGGCCGGATCTGAAGCCACTGCAAATATCGCCGGTGTTATGGGTCTCGATCCCGGCACCGCCGAGGCGCTGCTTTCTTACAACACCTGTACAGGCGGCGATCGCGCCGAAGATAAGTATCATTACATGGGAATTAACAGTTGCCAGGCACTTGCCTCCCTTTCCGGCGGTCAGCCGGTATGTCCGGTCGGGTGCCTCGGTCTGGGTGATTGTGTCAGGGCCTGTGTTTTTGATGCCCTTAAAATCGGTCCTCATGGCTACCCTGTTGTCGATGAAATCAAATGTGTAGGATGTGGCGCCTGTGAGAAAGTCTGCCCCAAAGACATCATGGAAATTAAAACCATGTCTCAAAAGCTCCTTCATCTCAACCAGTATGATGACCGCATTGCGCCATGCCAGCAGACCTGTCCGGCAGAAATTGATATCCCAAAATATATTTACCAAATCAAAACCGGAGATTATGAAGGCGCGGTGAATACCATTAGAGAACGCAATCCGTTACTGCTGTCATGTGGGCGGGTTTGTCCTCATCCGTGTGAAAGTGATTGCCGTCGAGGACTTGAAGATGAAGCGGTCTCCATTAACCAGTTAAAACGTTTTGCCGCTGATTATGAAATGAATTCAGGCAGAAGATTGCCCATCTCCTGCGCGCCGGATACCGGTAAAAAGGTTGCCGTCATCGGTGGCGGACCGGCAGGTTTGAGCAATGCCTTTTTTCTGCGCCGTTTAGGCCATGAGGTCACCATTTTCGACGCCATGCCGAAACTCGGCGGTATGATCCGTTATGGAATCCCTGAATACCGACTCCCTAAAGAAGTTCTTGCATGGGAAATCCAGAGTATTCTCGATTTGGGCGTCGAACACAAACCCAACATGGTGCTTGGCAGAGACTTTGATATCGGATCGCTGATGGCCGCCGGATTTGATGCTGTTTTCTTAGGAATCGGTGCCTGGAAAGATTACACCCTGCGTGCTGAAGGTGAGGACTTGGAAGGCTGCTACACAGGAATCAATTTTCTGTCCAATTTCTCGTTATGGCAGCAGGAAAGGCCCCATGAAAAACGGCCGTTTGTGGGTAAAAAGTGTGTGGTGATCGGCGGCGGAAATACGGCTATCGACTGTGTACGCACCCTGGTTCGTTTAGGTGCTGATGAAGTATCCATCGTCTATCGCCGGACCCGGAAAGAAATGCCGGCCAACATGGTTGAAATTGAAGCTGCCGAACATGAAGGTATAAAATTCACATTTCTCGCTGCACCCACCCGTGCTCTCGGAGATGAGGAAGGCAAGGTCGTCGGACTGGAATATCTGAAGATGGAGCTTGGAGAGCCGGATGCCAGCGGCAGACGCAGCCCGGTGCCCATTGAAGGTTCTGAAACCGTCATGGATATTGACATGCTCATTACCGCCATTGGTCAGGGTCCGGATATCTTCTTTAAAGATGAAAGTAAACGGCTCGACGAGGATCTGCAAGTTACCCGGTGGAATACCATTGACTCTGCTGATCCCATCGCCCTTCAGTCAAGCATACCCTATATTTTCACCGGCGGAGATGCCGCCACCGGAGCTGATCTCGTTGTTTCCGCCATTGGCGCCGGTCGTAGAGCAGCCCGATCCATACACATGTATTTGACCGGTCAGGATGTAACACCTCCGGAAAAGACTTTGTTTACGAATCACATCCCTGTCTCCATTTTTGAATCGGTTCCTGGATTGACGAAGTTGGCCAGAACAAAGATGCCTGAATTGCCGGTAGACGAGCGTATCAAGTCCTTTGTCGAAGCAGACCTCGTCATCAGTGAAGAGGAAGCCCTGTATGAATCGAACCGGTGCCTGCAGTGCTGCCTGATTTGCTATAACAAGGATGTGGCTTAAACCTAAGTGTGGGATTGACGATCTTACCGCATCTACTGTGTCAGATGCCGTCTCGCATAGTTGACTATAGCGGAACGACATCTTCTTTCGCAGAGCGGGTTTTAGCTGCTCTCAAGACTTGTCGTAGGGAAGCGGAGATCCCGCAACGCGGGGCTTATCTGCGGCAACACCGCCAAAGGCGAGCAACCTCGACAATCGCACAACTTAGGTTATATTAAAACGATCACAAACAAATTTAGCTCCTTTGGGGTTAGAGGCCTCTAACTGCCTGCCATTCTCTAAACATGCCATGACAAAAATCGTTAACATTCAAGCCTATCGAGCCAAAGTATTACAACAGCGAGCATTTGGACATTGGGAAAAACGTTTCGAAGAATCATATAACCTCAAAACCCGTTTGTCAGATCTTTCGGACAAAACGCTTTATTTCCTTGCCCAGCCCGGAGAAGAGAGCTCCATTGGCTATTATGAACTCATCATGGGAATCCTTGATTTCGGACCGGCCACAAAGTTCAACTACCTTCCAAACAGAGAACAAATGCAGGTCGTGGACATTCATCTCTTTTTAGCCGATCAGGTGCGGTTTGAAGTTATGCGCCGATTGAAATGGCTCATTCATCTCCCCTGTGAAAAATACAATCTATTAGAAATGGTTCAGGACTTTCAAAAGATCAAGCCCGCATGCAAAGCAAGCCCCCCCGAACTAGCTGCATCACATCCGGACAACATCTCCTACCGGCAACTTGCCAACGGCGACAAGGAAGTTTTTATTCGTCGTATGCTGCGAGATGCAATCGAATCGTTTAAAGACCGCTTAATACCCTCTTAAGCCCATGCCATCAAACATGATTTATAATGATTAATTGACGAAATGAAACAATTCCCTTATCTTTTTATTATGGGTCTTCCCCATTACATACTTGATGTATTCAACCCCCAATGCCGCTACCATTTCTTCTTTGCTCATGTTGAACCAATGGTCTGAATTTCTAGATAGTTTGGATGGGAAGTTTTTCGACGTCGAGCCAAACGTGCCATACCTGTTTTTTAATATTTTTATATAGATCTCGGTTTTTTTCTTCAGTTCTTCTTCCGGCAGCAACTCCATCCGCATAAAAGTCTTCGCCAACTCGTCTGCATCGGGCATTTCAGGATATTCCATGATTTCTTTGAAAGATTCGGCAAAACGCATCAGTCCTTTATAAATATGTCTGTTTTTCACAAAGTTTATTTGTGACCACCCGGCTCGAATCCATCGAAATGAGCCGCATCGCACCCGTGGTGCTTGATTATTAAGTTCGTAATAAATCGTAACTCCATAAGAATCATACATATATGATCGTACCCACCCCAGACCTGATATATTAGTTCCAGGTTCACCGGAATAAAAATAGTCCCAATTATCATCCGAACCCAGTACATACCCCTTTTTGCCGACGTTGGAGACATCCGTTTGTTTGGAAATGGAAATCAGTACGTTTCGACCTTGGTATTTAAATAAAATCAAGGTCCGATAAAGATGATAGCTGTAATATGCTCCAGAAAAGATATCCGGCGTATTTTCAATGAATTCGACGCCTTTAATAATAATAGGTGTGTTCAGATCACTTAAATAATCCGCCAACCGGGGTAATTTACGTCCATATCCTTCAACCTCTTTCCAATAAGACAGCCGGGCTGAATTAGGGATCATGACAGAGCAGGGAATATCCGGGTTAAATGTATATTTTAAAATGTATTCCAGATTTCGCTGAACATCAAACTCGTGATAAGCAGACGGTGATTCACCGTCAGATCCAGCATGATATAGGGTATTTGTATCTTTTTTTCTTTCCATAAACGCCAGAATGTTCGAAGTTATTTGGGGAGTAAACGTACTTCTTTGGCCCGGTTCAACAGTTTGAAGCAGATGGATTAATTCGGAAGAGATATTTTCCGGTAGTTTTACCTCAGTTCGTTTACCGGTGGCATGAACATGAGTACTAACAAGGAATATGATGGCCCATAAAATTGGTAAAAAATAACCCTTTTTCTTCATTCTTTTCCTCATCTCTCTGTAAAAAATAATCGACCCATTAGCAACTTTAGCAATATTTATTTATTTATAATTATTACTTTATTATAGCCCTGTCACTATTTGAAACGCTCAGTTTAGGTTGACGTAAGGCTGTAATCACAGCCTGCATATCAGATGGTATGGGTGCTTCAAAAGAAACCATCGCTTCTGTCACCGGGTGAGCTAGCACAATACGCCAAGCATGGAGCATCTGTCTTGGAACCGATCCGAACAGATTTTTACCGTAAGTAACATTTTTCCCTGTCTTACGAGGGCCATACACACTATCGCCCATAACCGGATGCCCGATGGCAGCACAGTGAACCCTAATTTGATGGGTCCGGCCGGTTATTAGATTAACCTCGATGAGACTTGCCAATACAAAACGCTCTCTGACTTGCCACGTTGTCTCGGCAACGCGACTTTTCCTGCTATTTGTCGACATTTTTTTCCGGTCTACAGGATGCCGGCCGATGGGAAGTGAAACCGACCCTGAATCCGATTCCATTTTTCCATAAACAAGGGCCAGATACTCCTTTTCAACCCGTCTTGATTTAAACTGTCTTGACAGGTGATGGTGTGTCCTATCATTTTTAGCCACCACCAGCACACCGGACGTATCCTTGTCGAGTCTGTGCACAATTCCCGGCCGCAGTTCGCCACCAATACCTTCGAGCTTCGGACAGTGATAAAGGAGAGCATTCACCAGTGTGCCGCTGTGATGCCCGGGTGCAGGGTGAACCACCAGCCCGGGTTGTTTATTGACTACGATAATATCGTCGTCTTCATGCAGAATATCGATGGGAATTGGCTCTGGTTTGGATAGGATAGGCGTTGGGGGTGGTATACAGCCGCAAATCTCATCCCCAGCCTTTATACGATAACCGGGCTTTCTGACCATACCCTGAACCCGTATTTTTCCATTACGGATCAGGTTGGTTGCAGCAGAACGGGAACAATCAGAAATGAAAGAGGCGATGTATAGATCAAGACGCTTGCCGGAATCGGGTGTATCAACAAGAATTGTAAAAGTACTCTGGTCGTGCATGTTCTAAAAAGGCGGGTTATTTGTCGGGAGCATCGCCATTGTCCGTGCTCTCGGAATTTTTAGGAGGAAAAAGCATTTCCATTTCAGAGATAATCGTCTTTTCATCCGTATTACTGGCAGTTGAAAGTTCCATTACAAGCAAGGTTTGGGCGGTATCATAAAGTTTGCGTTCACCAAAGGATAGATCTTTTGTCAATTTCAGCAGGGAAAGATCTCTGAAAACCTCAGCCACATCGTAAAGGGAACCGGTTTTAAGCTTGTCCATGTATTCTCTGTATCGGCGATTCCAGGTCTGGGTCTCAGAAGTTGAATCCTCCCTTTTTTTCATGACTTCGTAAATTTTAGTTATCTCTTTTTCATCAATGACGTCCCTTAGCCCGACCTGTTCAACATTCCAGATCGGAATCATGATCGTCATTTCATTTTCGATAATTTTCATCATATAAAAATCATGTTCTTCGCCGTTGACCACTCTGGTTTCAATGGAATTAATTCGTCCAACACCATGTGCAGGATAGACCGCAAGGTCTCCAACTCTGAATTCCCGCACCTTTTGTTTGGGTGTTTCTGTTTCTTCTTTATCTGTTTTCTTCGTCATAGTAACACCGGTTCATTTTATTAAAAACCTGAGACCTTTGCAAAACCTTCTTTTTTGCCCAATTTTTGTGTCAGACTCAAATTTTAATCCTCGAAATACTCAAATGTATGGATGCCTGTCCCGATGGGTTTTTCATCGGGGTGGTTAAAATTCTCGTCTTCCCCTCCGGGGCGTAGGCCCTACGGGCCGGAGGCTTGAACTTGAAAAAAAATGAATATTTTTCAAAGGTCTCACCTGGAAACAATCTTCCACTACAAGTCGGAATTGACATTATTCGCTCCAACAATCTTTTAAATTGTATACCATACAATCAACAAACAATCAACCGGCAATACAATAAAAAAGGATCGGCGTAATGATGCGCCGATCCTTTTAAATTTGTATCTGTTTTTATGAACGTTGCATTACATCAAGAAAGGTACCATCAGCAGTGCCACAACATTCAGGATCTTGATCATCGGGTTAATGGCCGGACCTGCGGTATCCTTGTAAGGATCGCCAACCGTGTCACCGGTAACCGCCGCTTTATGGGCATCGCTTCCTTTACCGCCCAAGTGGCCGTCTTCAATGTATTTTTTGGCATTGTCCCAGGCAGCCCCGCCGGTGGTCATGGAAATGGCAAGAAAAACACCGGTAACGATACTCCCGATGAGAAGTCCGCCAAGAGCCACCTTGCCCAGCAACAGTCCGACAACAACGGGCATCACAACCGGCAGAAGTGCGGGGACGATCATTTCTCTTAGGGCAAACTTGGTGACGATGTCAACACAGGCTGCATAATCGGGTTTAGCAGTGCCTTCCATGATGCCCGGAATTTCGCGGAACTGGCGGCGCACCTCTTCAACCACGGCCCCACCGGCCTCTCCCACCGCTTTCATGGCCATAGAAGCAAACAGGTACGGCAAAAGCCCGCCGATAAAAAGGCCGATGATCACGTTGACATCGGACAGGTCGAATCTCAAGGCAACAGCACCCTCTTTGGCGTGCAGGGCAAATTCCTGTACATAGGCTGCAAACAGAACCAGAGCCGCCAGACCGGCAGAACCGATGGCATACCCTTTGGTCACCGCTTTGGTGGTATTTCCCACGGCATCCAGGGGATCGGTCACGGCCCGAACGCTTTCATCCATTTCCGCCATTTCGGCAATTCCACCGGCATTGTCGGTAATCGGCCCGTAAGCATCAATGGCAATCACCATTCCGGTCATGGAAAGCATGGACATGGCTGCCATGGCAATTCCGTATAGGCCGCCAAAGTGAAACGACAGATAAATCGCCAGGCAGATGGCAAGAACCGGAGCAGCCGTGGCCTGCATGCTCACGCCAAGACCGGCAATGATATTTGTGCCGTGGCCGGTGGTAGATGCCTGTGCAATCTGTTTAACCGGCGAATAAATGCCTGTATAGTATTCGGTTATGATAACAATGACAACGGTAAGAATAAGCCCGATAAGTGTGCAATAGTAAATATTCATGGCGGTAATGTCACCCAACCCGCCCATGAACTTTTGGCTGGCATAATAGAACGCGACAGCCGCTATGATGGCAGCGCCGAACATCCCCTTGTACAATGCACCCATGATATATTCGTTCTTTCCGAGTCTCACGAAGAAAATGGCGATCATGGAAGCAACGATTGAGATAGCACCGAGCACCAGCGGGAATTCTGCTGCCATGGGGTTTTTCGGGAAAAGAAGATGACCGATCAGCATGGCGGCAACCGCCGTAACTGCATAGGTCTCAAAAAGGTCGGCGGCCATACCGGCGCAGTCACCCACATTGTCTCCAACATTGTCGGCAATCGTAGCCGGGTTTCTGGGATCGTCTTCAGGGATACCGGCCTCAACCTTACCGACCAGGTCTGCGCCGACATCGGCGCCCTTTGTGAAGATGCCGCCGCCCAGCCGTGCGAAAATCGAAATCAGGCTGCCGCCAAAACCAAGGGCGACCAGGGCAATAATGTCATGGGTTACGGTATAGTACCCGGCCACGGCTGTTAGTGCCAGACCGGCAACTATCATACCGGTAACAGCACCGCCTTTAAAGGCCATAGAAAGTCCGGCCCCAAGCCCTTTTCTTGCAGCCTCTGCTGTTCTGACATTGGCGATTACCGACACCCGCATACCGATATACCCTGCAATAAATGATGCCGTTGCACCGATCAGAAATCCAATGGCGGTTTTTGCCCCTAGAGTGACAAAGATGATAATAAAAATAATGACACCGGCAATACCCATACTTTTGAGCTGGCGGTTCAGATATGCAATTGCGCCTTCTTTGATTGCACCGGCAATTTCCTGCATTTTTTCATTTCCGGCAGGCGCTTTTTTGACAACTCCGGCCAGCAAAATCGCAAAAAGTACCCCAACAGCGCCGACCAGCGTGCAAAACAACGGTAAATTGTTTAATACAGATTCCATTTTTCCTCCATCTGAAATATTTAGCTTAAAATTACAATTCTTCTATTATTGAATCTGTTCATCCCTTCCTTTGTACCTTTACAAAGGATAGTAACAACAGCATCCTTGGCCGCGGTAATGATCTGGCTTAAAACCTTTTTTTCTTCTAAAGTAAATTTTCCCAAAACATAATCAGCAGCATTTCCACCGACCTCAGGTCGCCCGACACCTATACGAAGACGCGTAAAATCACCTCCGCCAAAGGCATCTATGATTGATCTTACACCTTTGTGTCCCCCATCCCCTCCTTTCTCTTTTATTTTTAATCTTCCAAAAGCAAGATCTATGTCGTCATGAACAACTACCATATCCTTGCATAATATCCTAAAATATCTTGCAATGTTCTGAACCTGGGGCCCGCTTCTGTTCATATAAGCCATTGGTTTTGCAAATATAACCTTATCATCATTCACCGATCCGATGCCAAATCGGGCATCAAACTTTCGTTTTTCAAGGGGAATTGAAAAAGCGTCTGAAACTTTATCCACAACCATAAAACCGGCATTGTGACGTGTTTTGGAATAGGTCTCGCCGGGATTCCCCAGTCCAACCACCAAGCGTAATCGTCTTTGCGGCATAAATAATACCTGTAAAAACTATTCTTCGCCACCAGCTTCAGGTGTTTCTCCATCTTCTTTTTCAGCTTCTTCTCCTTCGATCTCCTCTTCCTCTTCCTCTTCCGGTTCTTCTTCTTCAAGCTTTGGACTGAGCATAGTTACCACTGTATAGTTATCATCTTCTAAAATCTCAATTTCACCTTCTAAAGAAATTTTCCCGACATGGATGGAATCTCCGATATCAAGATCGCTAATATCAATCTCAATGGACTCAGGCACTTCTAAGGGTAGACATTCCACTTCGAGCTCACGCCTTATGATCTGAAGAACACCGCCAAGCTCTACACCTTTTGCAATTCCTGTTGTGACAATAGGAATTTTAGCTGTGATCTTTTGATCCATTTCGATTTCATAGAAGTCTATATGTATGAAATTTCGGGAAACCGGGTGGGTCTGAAGCTCCTTTATCATTGCAGGCATGGTCAGTGTTTCGCCGTTCTTTTGAATAACAAGGTTCAAAACAACCTGACCTATTCCGCCTTTCTTAAAAAGCAGTTCGAGATCACTTTTGTTCACAGAAAGCAGAACCGGTTCTGTTTTAGGGCCGTAAACCACGGCAGGAATCTGTCCTGACATTCTGAGTCTTCGTGCAGGACCATTACCGGTTGTGGTTCTTATTTTTGTTTTTAGTTCTATTAATTCCAAAATTCATCCTCCTAAAAAACTTTATACAAAGAGAGAGGTCACCGAATCACCTCTAAAACTGCGGATAATCGCTTCGCCAATCAGCTCGGAAATGGTAAGCACCTTTATTTTATTACAGGTTTTGGCATTTTGTCTCAACGGAATAGTGTCTGTAACAACCAACGTTTTTAGCGGTGAAGTCTCAATCCTAGTAATGGACGGACCTGACAAAACCGGATGTGCACAAGAGGCATGGACCTCCTTGGCACCATTTCTCATAATCGCTTCTGCAGCTTCAATCAACGTACCGGCGGTATCGACCATATCGTCAAGAATAACCACTGTCTTTCCGGTAACATCGCCGATGACGGCCATTGCCTTGGCCTTATTGGGCGCTTCCCGACGTTTGTCAATGATGGCAAGGCCGGCATTAAGGCGTTTTGCAAAGGCTCTGGCCCTTTCAACACCCCCTGCATCCGGAGAAACGATTACAAGGTCTTTATTAAAATTGTCCCTGATAAAATCGACAAGAATCGCAGCAGCAAAAAGGTTGTCCACCGGAATGTCAAAAAAGCCCTGGATTTGCCCTGCATGAAGATCCATTGTAATTACCCGGGTAGTACCGGCGACCGTCAGCATATCCGCCACCAGTTTTGCGCTGATGGGAACACGCGGGGCGACCTTCTTGTCCTGGCGAGCATAGCCGTAATAAGGAATAACCGCTGTGATGCTGGCTGCCGAAGCCCGTTTTAGCGCATCGATCATCAGCAGCAACTCAACCAGGTTTTCGTTCACGGGGCAACAGGTAGACTGGATGACAAAAACATCCCTAGACCTCACATTTTCATCGATTTCGATCTGAATCTCTCCGTCACTGAATCTTTTAACCTTCTCTCCGCCAAGAGGAACATCGAGATAATCACATATTTTTTGGGCGAGTTCCGGATTTGAATTTCCAGAAAATATTACAAAATCATCCATTTAATTGCCATCCGGTATTTTTGACACGTTACATGTTCTTTAAAATGAAACCTAATTATTAAGTTATGTGGACAATTTCCAAACAAACAAAATGTGGCTGGGGCGGGAGGATTCGAACCTCCGAATGCAGGAACCAAAATCCTGTGTCTTACCACTTGACGACGCCCCAGAATGGAAGATGCAGGATACATAATGCATAATACCTGCATCCAGTATCTTAACTCCCTGGCCCCTGACCCCTAAAGCCTGAATCCTAAATCTTGTATCCTGTATCCTGTATCTTGTATCCCGTACCCTGTGTTATCATATCCGTAAGATGCATTTTCCATTTATGGGTACGAAAAAGCGCATGACTCGCTTCTGAGGCTGCATTTGAATCAGAAAAAAGGCCGAATATGGTCGCCCCGCTTCCTGTCATTAAAGCTCCCAGTGCTCCGTGGTTTAAAAGCGCTTCCTTAATAGTTTTTATAACAGGATACTCTGATGCCGTAACAGCCTCAAGGTCATTGCATAAATGACATCTTGGATCAAAACGTTGCTTATTCAAAAGGAAACTTTTAAGTTTTTTTTCACACTTTGTCAATCCCAAATTCAGTTTTTTATAAACATCGGCTGTTGAAACACTGAACCCAGGGAAAACCAATAATATCTTTAGGTTTCTAAGATTTTGGTAGGCCTCCAGTTTCTCACCGATACCGGAAGCGATTGCCGGTCTTTGGAAAATAAAAAAGGGGACATCGGCGCCTATGGAAAGCCCCATGGACATGAGCTCTTCTGTGGAAAACGGATAACCGTAATAGCGGTTTAACCCTAAAAAAACAGCAGCGGCATTACTGCTTCCTCCGCCAAGACCGGCTGCAACCGGTATCTGTTTCTGAATGATAATTTTTACGCCTTCATTTTTGTTGAGCGTCTTAAAAAATAGATGTGCTGCACCAAAGGCAAGGTTTGTGTCATCTTCCGGAACAACAGGATGGTGACATGTAACAGCGATATCCTTAACACCGAAGGTTAGTGAGACCGTATCGTATAGTCCGATACAGCACATCAGGGTAATCAGATCATGATAACCGTCTGACCTTTTCCCTAAAATTTGCAAAAAAAGGTTTATTTTGGCGGGAGAAAATATTTTCATACGCTATGGGTGCTATCCCGGACATTTCACGTATGCGAGGCGTTCATTTGCAAGTCCCTGATAACGAGGCAAATGGACGTCTTGGACACGCCCGTAGGGTGGAAATTTTTCTGAAATATTCGGGTTAGCCCTTCTCTTTAATATATATCATCCGCAGATCATAGAGAATGTTTTTGAGCATTTTCTCTTCATCTTCCGTTAAATTTCCTTGAGTTTTTTCTTCAAGCATACCCAGAATATCTATGGTCTGTTTGGCAAGCGGTGGGTTTTTTACCTTTTTCCCGGTGGACGGGTCATCCATGACGCCCAGGTGCACCAACACGGAATGATTCAAAGAAAAAATAAAGGTCGCAAAGTTTATTTCAGGAAGTTGATAGTCTGTACTTTCTTCCTCTTGGGCCGCCGCACTTTCGGATTCATCAGCTGTTGCTTCATCCAAAGGCTTTTCCGCCTCTTCTTTGATCGGTTGGTCCTCATCCCCTTCTGCAAACATCCTCTTGTCTTTGATAACAAAGTCTTTTTTATCCGGCATTTTCCATCTCCTGTATATTTATGATTGTTAATTGCTCAACTTACTTAAAATTGAATTTTGTGCTTTTTTTGACAAAACTTTTTCCATTTTGCCACTAAGGCACCAAGACACGAAGAAAGAATAATAATAAATATATCCTTTGTGTCTTAGTGCCTTTGTGGCAAATATTTTTGGTTACCCGATAATCGGGATTCCCACTTCGCTACAACCGACTTGTCCAGGTTAGGTAAAAAAGAATTATCTAACAGAGAAGATAGATCTTTTCAACAATATTTATAACGATTTGAGACACATTTTTCAAAACATCCACTTATACGCTATAATAATGTAAAAAGGTATGTTTAACCGTAATAGTTTAGTCCTTTGAAACAAATCGATTTCAAAGGCGTTTCAGGTACAAATGATTGACGATTGAATATTTAAGGAATTATTCCAATTTTATTAATGAAAAGACAGAGCGAAATCCGGTCAAATAAAATCAAAAACGTTGATTTAACTGGACAAGGCGATACTATAAATCTTCAATCTTCAATTTGGTTCAAGTTCTTTTAGCAAAAATTTAATTGTACCTGAAGCGGTAAAGTTTTAAAAAGGCTAACGTGTTACGTTTAACCTAATTTGGGCGATTATTTCCTCGATCTTCGCCGGTCTGTAGCGATAAATAAAAACAGGTGGTCTTCCATGAAAAAAAACAAAGGTTCAACACCATCAAAAGGTCTGGTCTGGCCAGAACTCATACCGGGAATCCTCGTTAAACGCTACAAGCGCTTCATGGCAGACGTAAAATTAGCAGATGGTGAAGTGGTCACCGCCCACTGCCCCAATTCGGGCAGCATGCGGGAATGTTGTGAGCCCGGGCGGCCGGTTTATCTGTCGTTTCATGATAATCCCAAACGAAAACTGAAATACACGTGGGAACTCATTGAAATGCCCACATCGATAGTCGGTATCAACACTTTGATCCCTAACCGGCTGGTCGCGGAATCCATTGAGGCTGGTTTGGTATCAGATCTTAACGGATACGACAACATTGCACGAGAGGTTAAAACCTCCGATAATACCCGGCTCGATATTCTTTTAAGCAGTGAAGATGGAAATCGATGCTATGTAGAAATTAAAAACTGTACTCTGGTAAAAGAAGGGGTAGCATGTTTTCCGGACGCAGTAACATCGAGAGGGCTCAAACACCTGGTTGAACTTTCTTCCCTTGTCTCCAAAGGGTTTCGCTGTGTGATATTTTATGTCATACAACGAATGGACGCAAATATTTTTCAACCCGCCGATCATATCGACCCTGCTTACGGAAGGGAACTGAGACAGGTTTTAAAACATGGTGTCGAAATTATTGTCTGCGATACGCAGATCGACCTGAAAACCATCAGATTAAATCGGAAAATACCATATCGCCTATGAAATATAAAGAATCCGGGCCCGTCTTAGATCCCGCCACGCGGGGGAGGACCCGGTTTTTTATGGCTAACTAGTGTCCATCCATAAATTAGGATTTTTGGTCAAGATCAAGGCATGCGAAAAAAATAACCGCAGGTGCCCCGCAGGAAATGCCCTTGGGGTGCATATGTTTAATATTCCGAGGATTATTTTTTGAGCATAACGCAGAGATTGGGTAAAAAGACCATTTATGGATGGACACTACTAAAAACTTCGTTAAGTTGTCGAATGATTGACGCGAGATACGATAAAATCACCAATTTTTTCTGCTGATATCCCAAAAAGTGCCTTCATCTCAACAAGTTCAAGGTGCTGATCATCCCACTTCACACTGCTTTCCTGGACAATATTTTTAATCCGTTCATATTTTCCGCCAAGGGCCTTTATTTTAACGGCCAGCGGCACATTTTCTTTGAACGATATATTCAATAGCAGAATATTTTCAATTAGATTCGGCATATCAGGAGATGTAGATATAATCGGGATAACGATAATGCTGCGGTTATCTTTTCGGCCAATGCCAATATAGACATTCCCTTCACTAACAATAATTCTCTTGCTCCCCTTGAGCAAATTGTCAGTTTCGACTCGGGACGGAATCGGTTTTAATACACCATCTTTTCTAATGATTTCAATGGTTGTCCCTTCTGTCGGTTCACCGAGAACATTCAAACCGTCGATTCTATACAAGATGGCCCCTTGAATATCGGCAACGATCTCCTGTAGATTTTTAAGTACAATAATATTCCTGTTAATAAGCTGGGGAGTGCTAATGTTGTATTCAACCAATGTATCGAACAGTATGCCTTCCAGCTTTTCGCTGATGCGGCTTGTTCCCACGGTGACCGTCTTGGCCTGGTGTCGGATGGCATCCACAGGACGAGACATACAGTTAATCGATTCTCCCAAACACTCAAACAGTTTGTTCAGCATGTTCAGGGCAGTACCTTTTTTCCCGAAATCGATTTCAAAATCAGAAATGGGCAGCCGGCCCGACAAATATTTAAGCAAAAGCGTCAGATCTGACGCCATCTCAAGTCCCATGGCCGAAGGAAAACCGTTGGCAGCTTTTCTTTTTCTGAATTCTTTATAAAACACAGCGATTTTTTCCCGAAAAGGTTTTCCCAAAACAAGTTCATAAACGTCCATATTCTTATTTGAATAATCATCCACTATGTCCCGAATATCTTTATTGAAGGCGTAAAGGAACCGTGAAGCCTCATCAATGGTCACGGCTGCATAGTATCCCCAGATATGGCCCACCAGCGTGTTTAAAATGGGTGAAAAATGTTCACTGATCAATGGGACATGAAAGACATCCTCTGCATAAGGTTCAAACCTGTTTTCACCCTCATCGGCAATGACCACCGGCACTGCCTTATGAGCTTGAAATATTGCGGTATCCTTTATGATATCACCAATAACGGTTCCCCTTGTGCCTGCCGCACAAACGATAATCAGGGGTTCTGAAGAAAGATCGATATGCTTTTTATCTTCAATAAAATCCGAGGAAATCGTTTTATAGCACAGTTCGCTCAGTTTTATTCGGATTTCATCCGCCGCCGCTTTGTTGGGACCGCTGCCCACTACAGCCCAATATGTCCGGGTTGTCGCAAGCCTTTTGGCAGAGTTTCCGATCTGGCTTCGCTTGGATAGAATCGCTCTCATGTGATCCGGCAGCTTGAGAAGTTGTTTTATTTCCGATGAGATAAAGTCATTCTGTCTTCGCTTCTTAAGTCCGGCAATTTTAAGCCCCAAGATCGTTCCGGCAACGACTTGTGAATAGAATGCCTTTGTGGAAGCCACCGACATCTCGATATCGCGGCCGCTGCTGGTGTACATAACGCCGTCAACCTTGAAGGTAATATCGGAATCCCTTCGGTTAACGATGGCCAGGGAATAGGCGCCCCGTTCTTTAACCATTTCAACGGCACGATTTGTATCTGTAGTTGTTCCGGACTGGCTTATGGCAATGATAAGGGCGTCTGCCATCGTGTTTGTTTTCTCTTTATCACTCAGTTTAAATCCGCTGAGCTCAGATGCTTTCAGTGCGCCGATATAAAAGGATGGGTCATCCATATAGTAATTCAGTATGTCTGCACATGCCAGTGCAGCCACCCCGGCAGTCCCCTGGCCGACAAAAAAGATGCGTCGCACCTTTTTGTCAAGAAGCGCCTGTTGCAGTGTTTCCGGGAATATGGTTTCATCCAGGGTTATCGCATATCGATTTACATCATCATGCATGATTTTCCAGCGGTTCTGAAGGGTTTTTTCCACAGAAATTGGCGCTTCTGAAATCTCTTTTAAAAAATAATGGGGAAAATCCTGGCGATCGATGTCTCTTGAAGTAATTTCGGTATACTTCATGTCCTTTTCATTGAGGATAACCGGCGTTCGGTCATAATACATGGCTGTAATACCATCAATTCCCCCGGGGGATTTTTGGTCTAAGATAAAAATCTGGCCCTGGGTTAAACGGTTTTTTCCTTGCACCTCTTTTTCCCCGTCCATCTTGACAAAAAAGGGCGTTTCTTCAACCAGACCGTAAACCTCGGAAGAAGGAACATAGTGATCCTCTGAAATACCAACAAAGATGGCCTGCCCGCTCCCTTTCTGGGCCAGGAAAAGTCTGCCGGGGTCCAGGTCGGTATGCATGGATATGGCATGCGACCCCTCGAAATCATTCACAGCCAGACGAAAAGCTTCCTCTACATCAAAACCCTGTTGAATATACTTTCCCACTTGAAGCGGAATAATCTTGGTATCTGTAGTAATATCCTGGTGTATAAAACTACCATTTCTTTCATATTCTTTTTTCAATTCAAGATAATTATCGATATCCCCGTTCAGACACACATGGATGATACCGCTTTGCTGAATATTATCCCCCGAAAGTTTATTGTCGACGGGGTGACAGTTCGGTTCACTGATGGCGCCCACAGAGGCCCATCGGGTATGCGCGGAAATCGTAAAATGTTTATGGGAAAATGAAACCAGTCTCTGCAGAATCCTGTCATTTTTAATTTGCTTGCGTATAAAACGAATATTATCTCCCAGACGCCCCACTTCTGCGGCGACTTTATACGTCAGGGCAAGGGTCACATGTCTTTGCTTATTTTCATCCGTTGTATGATTGATGTTTATACCCGAGTTAACAAGAACGTCCTGGGCCAAACGCTCTTTTAATTGATCCACAAGATTCATTTTTTCCAAGGCTTTTTTGAAACGGTCATATTCACTGCCATCGAGAATAAACATCATGGAGATCCCTGCCGAATCACGCCCTCGAACCTCAAGCCGGTCAATACTGTTCAATACAGAGTTGATCTGCTTGAAGATACTGACGATATTGATGTTGAGATCTTCGTTGTCGTGTCCCAGCAAATTTTCAATCTTTTTAAAATTACCGATAATCTCAGAAGCAAGACACCAGGCAATATCTTTTAAAATGTCGATGCGGTGGATCAAGATATCCACTTCTTCAGAATCGATATGCCCAATATAATCAAGCAAATATTTCGATTCTGAATCGACGACACTTGAAAATCGGCGGGCAAAACCTGCGAGTTCATTTTGGCTTTTAGAATCTGTAAATAAATCGTAAAAAGCGCCATTACGTTTTAACGTGCGAACAGCCTGCAAAAGAGAATCGACATGCCCCTTTCCGCCCAGATAATGGTCTTTAAAACACAAATCATTCTGTTTGCAGTTTTCGAACCGACGAACTTCAAGTTTCTCAAGCATGCCGTTCAAAACAGTGAGATCCGCATGATCATCCGCCTCTTTTTTATCCTTAAATGAAACAATCCCGGTTATTCCGCAACTCAGGATGTGCTCATGACACGGGAAAAATACAACGGAATGATTCGGCACGTTGAACATGTGTTTTCCGAAATAGACGTCGGCAAGAAGGCA
>CALLDL010000164.1 GCA_937998305.1 uncultured Desulfobacterales bacterium
GCGGGAGAGTTCATGATGGTCAAGGCCGAGGATATCGAACTGATGGATATTTCTCCTAACCAGCTTGTGAGTGTTTCTGCATCCCTTATTCCGTTCCTTGAAAATGATGACGCCAACAGGGCATTGATGGGGTCGAACATGCAGCGTCAGGCAGTTCCTCTGATTGTTAACAAGGCACCTTTGGTGGGTACCGGTATTGAAGGGGTGGTGGCTAAAGATTCAGGTGTTACGGTGGTTACACAGCATGATGGTACTGTGGTGCATGTGGATGCTTCCCGGATTGTTATTAGGCATAAAGATAAGGATGACGACAAGGTCTCTGAAATGCCGGTTACGGTTTACAACCTCTCAAAATTCATCCGTTCCAATCAGAATACTTGCTTTAA
The DNA here is from genome assembly GCA_937998305.1 of uncultured Desulfobacterales bacterium. GTDB lineage: Bacteria > Desulfobacterota > Desulfobacteria > Desulfobacterales > UBA11574 > UBA11574. The sequence continues at coordinate 387 of CALLDL010000164.1, forward strand.
TCAACGCCCTATTGTCAGAAAAGGACAAAAAGTGGAAGCCGGGCAGATCATTGCAGATGGTCCGGCTACGGACCATGGCGAACTTGCTCTCGGGAAAAACATCACTGTAGCATTTATGCCGTGGGGCGGTTATAATTTTGAGGATTCGATTCTTTTGGGTGAAAGGCTTCACCGGGACGGCGTGTATACTTCTGTTCATATTGAGGAGTTCGAGGTCGTTGCCCGAGATACCAAGCTGGGCAAAGAGGATATTACACGAGACATACCAAACGTGGGCGAGGAAGCTTTAAAGGAGTTGGATGGAAGCGGTATTATCAGGCTCGGTGCTGAAGTGGTGCCGGGAGATATCCTGGTCGGCAAGATTACACCCAAAGGTGAAACACAGCTTTCACCTGAAGAAAAACTTCTACGGGCGATTTTCGGTGAAAAAGCCGGAGATGTGAAGGACACTTCTTTGCGTGTACCACCCGGCGTTCAGGGGATTGTCATTGATGCTAAAGTTTTTTCAAGACGAGGTGTTGGAAAAGATGATCGTACCCGATTGATCGAAGATAGCGAGATCGCTTCCCTTGAAAAAGAAAGAAATGATAAGCTTGACGTTATTCAGGATGTGGTTCGCACACAGCTTGAACAATTGCTAGTGGGCCAGAAATGTATTTCATCTCTTAAAAAGGGAAAAAAAGTTCTGATTCAAAAAGGTAATAAAATAGATTCCAACATGCTGGCCGAGATACCCGTGGCTCAGATCGAAGGCATTGTATTAAAGGACCCGAAGCTCACGGAGAAGGTCCATGACATTCTTGAACGATACCGGGATCAATGTGAAATTTGCAGGGACACATTTGAGCGGCAAGTGGGCCGATTTGAAAAAGGTGATGACCTTCCTCCAGGCGTCATCAAACTTGTAAAAGTCTATGTTGCCATGAAGCGTAAGTTGTCCGTCGGTGATAAAATGGCCGGTCGTCACGGAAATAAAGGTGTCGTATCGAGAATTCTTCCTCAAGAAGACCTGCCCTATTTTGAAGACGGCACACCGGTTGATATGATATTGAACCCGCTGGGAGTACCTTCCCGAATGAATGTCGGCCAGGTTTTGGAAATCCATTTAGGTCGGGCTGCCAAAGGTTTGGGCGATCAACTCAACAGGTTGCTTGAAGAACAAAAGATTGGCGCTCTGCGCGATAAAATTAAGAAAATATTTGAAGATCCGTCTTTGCAGGAGATGATCGACGGCTTTGACGATAAAGAGGTGTACGAATTTGTGGAAGATTATAAAGATGGTGTTTATATGGCCACACCGGTTTTTGACGGCGCCAAAGAGGAGGAAATAAAATCTCTTTTAACCGAATCAGGGCTCAGCCCAACCGGTCAGACAACACTTTATGACGGCCGTACCGGCGATCCCTTTAAGGAAAAGATTACTGTTGGGACAATGTATATGTTGAAGCTACACCATCTTGTGGATGACAAGATCCATGCCAGGTCCATAGGTCCTTATTCTCTGGTAACGCAGCAGCCGCTGGGTGGAAAGGCACAGTTCGGCGGTCAGCGGCTTGGTGAGATGGAAGTGTGGGCCATGGAAGCTTATGGTGCCGCACATGCTCTGCAAGAATTTTTAACAGTGAAATCAGATGATATGGCTGGCAGGACTCGCATGTACGAAAAGATCGTAAAAGGGCAAAATACGCTGGATCCAGGCTTACCCGAGTCATTTAAAGTACTGACAAAGGAATTAAAGAGTCTGGGTTTGGATATAACCCTTTTAGAAGGAAAACAATAAAACAGGGAAAAATAAATGGAAACGTTATACGATTTCTTTGCCAAACCCACCGATCCTGAACGTTATTCTGGAATCAGGATTGCACTGGCATCCCCGGAGCAGATTTTTAAATGGTCCCATGGAGAGATTAAGAAACCAGAGACCATTAACTATCGAACCTTTAAGCCTGAACGAGACGGCCTTTTTTGTGCCAAAATATTTGGTCCCACAAAGGATTATGAGTGCAACTGCGGCAAGTATAAGCGTATGAAGCACAGGGGCGTCATATGTGAGAAATGCGGTGTGGAGGTTATCCAATCCAAGGTTCGAAGGGAACGGATGGCACACATTGAACTGGCCACGCCATGTTCTCATATTTGGTTTTTAAGAAGCCTTCCGAGCAAGATCGGAAACTTAATGGATATGACGCTGAAAAATCTTGAAAAGGTAATTTATTTTGACAGCTACATCGTCATTGACCCAATGGACACAGACCTTAGCCCCTGTCAACTTTTATCTGAGGAAAAATATAGAGAAGCACGTGAAATATACGGGACAAAATTCGAAGCAGGTATCGGTGCGGAAGCTGTTAAGAAGCTTTTAGAGAAGATAGATCTAGATTCATTATATAAGGAATTAAGAACTGATATTACTACTACCGGTTCTGTGGCAAAACGGCAGAAACTTTCCAAACGACTCAGGATTATTGATTCATTCAGACGTTCAGGAGTTGATCCGACCTGGATGATCATGGACGTCATACCCGTTCTTCCGCCGGATTTGCGGCCCCTTGTTCCCCTTGAGGGAGGGAGATTTGCAACATCTGATCTCAATGACCTATATCGAAGGGTCATTAACAGAAACAATCGCTTAAAGCGCCTTATCGAACTGAAGGCTCCTGACATTATTGTTCGAAACGAAAAGAGGATGCTTCAAGAGTCGATGGATGTTCTTTTTGACAACGGTCGGCACGGAAGAGCGATTATGGGGACGAATAAGCGTCCGTTAAAATCTCTAAGTGACACATTAAAAGGAAAGCAGGGACGCTTCAGACAGAACCTGCTGGGTAAAAGGGTCGATTATTCCGGACGTTCCGTTATTACCATTGGACCCAATCTCCGATTGCATCAGTGCGGCCTCCCAAAGAAAATGGCATTGGAGATGTTCAAGCCATTTGTTTATTATCGTTTAGAGCAGAAAGGGCTCGTTTCTACGGTAAAAAGCGCTAAAAAAATGGTTGAACGTGAAGTCCCTGAAGTTTGGGATACACTGGATGATGTGGTAAAAGAGTATCCGGTCCTTTTAAACCGGGCACCTACCTTGCACAGATTGGGTATTCAAGCTTTTGAGCCGATTCTTATTGAAGGAAAGGCCATCCAACTTCATCCATTGGTTTGCACGGCATTTAATGCGGACTTCGATGGTGACCAGATGGCTGTTCATATACCCCTTTCCGTAGAAGCTCAGATAGAAGCAAGGGTATTGATGCTGTCCAGCAACAATATTCTTTCTCCGGCAAATGGCCATCCCATTATTGTGCCGAGCCAGGATATTGTTCTTGGAATCTATTACATGACCAGGGGGGTGACCGGATCAAAAGGCGAAGGCAAAATATTTGCTAATCCTGAAGAGGTTCGATGTGCTTACGATGCCAAGGCAGTAGATCTTCATGCTAAAATTACGGTTCGAATTGACGGAGAAAGGTATGATACGACCGTTGGGCGCATCCTTTTGTGGGAAATCATACCCAAGGACAACATTGTGATGGTGCGCCATATCAAGATTTTTGAGGAAGAGGAGGTCACGGCTGTTTTTGAAAATATAAAGTCCGGTGCGGATTTTGTCGAAATGGTGGCCCAATATTCCAAGGGACTTGATCGGGAAAATGAAGGTCTTGTCGGCCTGTTTAGAAAGGACGAATTCAAACGGATTTTCAGTGTTTCGGATGAGGATACGGACAACGTCTTTGCCCTTGAAGAAGGTGAAACAAGTGCTGTCATTTTTGCGGATGAAGCCCACCATATTTTTCAAGTGGTTAACAAACGACCCGAGATACCGTTTGCTATGATCAATAATGTCAAGGACAAAAGGACCTTGAGTGAACTTGTGGATTATGCATACAGAAACTTGGGGCCCAAAGCTACGGTCATCCTTTCAGACCGCTTAAAAAACATCGGATATCAATACTCAACCGAAGGCGGGCTCTCAATTTCTATTGACGCTATGATCATACCTTCAGCCAAATGGGATATTTTGAACAGTGCTGAAAAGCAAGCTGAAAAGATTGGTCTACAATATACCGAGGGTCTTATCACTCAAGGTGAAAAATATAATAAGGTTGTCGATATATGGGCCAAGGCAACCGACGATGTTGCTGATGAGATGATGAAGTCCATGCGTATAGCACCTGTGACCGACAGTGAGGGTAACCCGGTCTTGGATGAAAAGGGAAACCCCGTTGTTGAAGAAAGTTTTAACCCGATCTATATGATGGCCGATTCCGGTGCCAGGGGCAGTAAAGACCAAATGCGTCAGCTTGCCGGCATGAGGGGTCTGATGGCAAAACCATCCGGTGAAATCATAGAAACACCCATTAGTGCCAATTTTAGAGAGGGCCTTTCCGTGCTTCAGTACTTCATATCAACTCACGGCGCAAGGAAGGGTCTAGCAGATACAGCACTTAAAACAGCCAATTCAGGTTATCTTACCCGAAGGCTTGCCGATGTTGCCCAAGACTGTATTGTTGTTGAAAATGACTGCGGGACGATGATGGGTGTTGAGGTTGAACCTTTGATGGAAGGCGGTGAAGTAATACAGCGTCTTGAAGAACGAATTTTGGGGCGTGTTGCCATTGAAGACATTCATGATCCGTTTACTGATGAGGTGATTGTCGAAGCCGGTGAAGATCTGGACGAAGATGCCGTAAGGGCCATTGAACATGCCGGACTTACCAAAGTGAAAATAAGATCTGTATTAACTTGTAGGACCAAAACGGGTGTGTGTGTCAAGTGCTATGGCCGGGACCTTTCCCATGGCGCAAAGGTCGAAATTGGTCAGGCAGTGGGAATCCTTGCAGCACAGTCCATCGGTGAGCCCGGAACCCAGTTGACCATGCGGACGTTCCACATTGGCGGAACAGCCAGCCGAAGGGTTGAACAGGCTGATATTAGAGCCAGGACAGAAGGATCGGTTAAATTTCTCAATGTCAATGTGGTTAAAAAAGACGAGAATAGATTTGTTGTGATGAACAGAAGAGGTGGCGAAATTGCCATCATTGGCGACACCGGTCGCGAAAGAGAACGCTTTCCGGTCATTTACGGCGCTCACATAGAGGTAAACGACGGTGACCAAGTCAAGGCAGAAGACCTTCTGGTTACATGGGATCCATTTACAACACCGATTATTACAGAGGTTGATGGTACCGTTAAATTTGGTGATATCGCGGCAGGTAAAACCATGCAGGAGAAAGTTGATCCTGTTACCGGAAAATCGAGCCGAACGGTCATTGAATCTAAAAGCGGCGAGGAACGCCCAAGAATTTCGATCAAGGATAAAGATGGAAAAACAGCCAGCCTGCCATCATCTTCGGGCATGGCCAGATATCTACTGCCGATAAATGCAATTTTACTGGTTGAAGAGAGGGATGATGTTAAGGCTGGCGATGTTATCGCAAAGCTGCCCCGTGCCACTACCAAGACAAAAGATATTACCGGCGGTCTGCCTAGGGTGGCTGAACTTTTTGAAGTACGAAAACCAAAAGAAACCGCTGTGTTGAGTGAAATCGATGGGTATGTTTCAATATCGAAAGCAACCAAAAAAGGAAAACAGAAGATTACCGTTATGCCGGTGGATGTAGGTGAAAAGAAAGACTATTTGATCACACGGGGCAAACATATTAATGTTTACGAGGGTGATTACATCAGGGCGGGTGAGGCGTTGATCAGCGGTTCAGCTATCCCCCAAGATATATTGAATATTAAAGGTGAAATTGCACTGGCACGATATCTCGTTGATGAAGTCCAAGAAGTTTACCGTTTACAGGGTGTAAGGATAAACGATAAACACATCGAGGTCATCGTACGGCAGCAGATGCGGCGTGTTAAGGTCCTTGATGCCGGAGATACAGACTTTATTCTTGAAGATCAGGTGGATCGGGTCAAGTTTGAAGAAGCTAACCAGAAAGTGATCGAAAAAGGAAAGAAACCTGCTGTGGCAGGACCTCTTATCTTGGGGATCACCAAAGCGTCACTTTCCACCGAAAGTTTTATCTCGGCCGCTTCATTTCAGGAAACTACCAAAGTGCTTACCGACGCAAGCATTGCTGGAAAAGTAGATTGTCTGAGCGGGCTTAAGGAAAATGTTATTATGGGAAGGATCATGCCTGCCGGCACCGGTCTTTTTAAATATAAAGGAGTGGATATCGTATCGAATTAGAAGAAGATAATTGATGGTTCAGATCTTTCTCAACCCCAAACAACGTATTTAAACGGGGCCCCTTGAAACCGGCCTGCTCAAATGCTTTGGAAAACGTTCTATCAATGGTCTAAATTAATCATTAAATTTATATAAAAGGCTTGACAAATCAGCCTTTAAGTTTAATAGTAATCATTTTGTCAACTTTGGATTTGCTTTATTAAAATACAAGGATTTAAGTGAAAAAATGCCGACGATTAATCAGCTGGTAAGAAAAGGAAGAAAGCGAATTAAGAAAAAAACCAATACCCCGGCGCTTAAAGGGAGTCCCCAGAAAAGAGGCGTTTGTACCCGCGTATATACGTCGACACCCAAGAAGCCCAATTCTGCCTTACGGAAGGTTGCCAGAGTTCGTCTGACAACCGGAATAGAGGTTACCGCTTATATTCCGGGGATAGGACATAATCTTCAAGAACATTCGGTTGTTCTTGTCCGTGGAGGACGCGTTAAAGACCTTCCGGGTGTAAGATATCATATTGTCAGAGGCACCCTGGATACCCTTGGTGTCGAGGATCGAAGACAGGGTCGATCAAAATACGGGTCCAAAAAGCCAAAGTAGAAATATGTTACATGTCGCAAAGTTCTCCATACAATGTTGCTGGATATCGTTGTATTAAATTGAATGAAAAATAAAAAAGTGGTGTGATATATGCCTAGAAGAAGAGAAGTCCCCGAACGGGTTATTGTGCCGGACGCAAAGTATAACAGCAAGCTGGTATCAAAATTCATAAAATCTATCATGAGGGACGGAAAGAAGAGTATCGCAGAGTCAATTCTTTATGATGCTATGGATATCATCGAAAAAAAGACCAGTGAACCTGCAATAAAAATTTTCGAGCAGGCGCTTGAAAATTCAAAACCGATGATTGAGGTCAAGTCGCGCCGCGTTGGGGGATCAACCTATCAGGTTCCAACAGAAATTCGGCCATCTCGGAGAACGGCGCTCGGAATCAGGTGGATTATCGACTTTGCTCGAAAAAGATCTGAAAAAGGGATGGTTAATAAACTGTCGGCAGAGCTTTTGGATGCCGCCAATAAAAGGGGCGCTTCAATTAAAAAGAAGGAAGACACCCATAAGATGGCCGATGCGAACAAGGCGTTTGCGCACTACAGATGGTAAAATCTCAGGATAGGTCCATTGGGCGGTGAATGGACTTTAAAAAAATCAAACCATCTAATGCGTTATTGGGGAAATGAAGATGTGCATCACTAACCCGCTTTAAAGGGAGGATTTCGAAGATGGGTAAGGAAAAGTTTGAGAGGACCAAGCCGCATGTAAATGTCGGAACGATTGGTCATATAGATCACGGCAAGACGACTTTGACGGCGGCGATAACGAAGCATATGGGCATGAAGGGGATGGC
>CALLDL010000165.1 GCA_937998305.1 uncultured Desulfobacterales bacterium
AGAAAGGCCGTGTCCAACGAAAATGTTACCTTTCAGGAAGGCAAATGTCTCTCTTACAGTAGAGGCGTAGCCTATCATCCGGTAATCGACATCGTAAAATCAAACTCTGATATCAAAGAAGGTGATGGGGATTTAGAGATCAGAGAAAAGCTCAAACGGGGTCTGAGCATTATCGGTGTCGATGAGGTTTCAACCCTGCCGTATTTTTTGGAACTTTTATCGGTTAAGGACAACGGTGTCGACCCGATCGCTTTAAGTCCTGATGGAAGAAAGGATCGGATAATTGAAGCATTGAATCGAAGCACGATTAAGGCTTCGCAGATACGGCCTCTGATCATGGCCATTGAGGACCTTCACTGGATCGATAAAAGTTCTGAGGATTATCTGAAAGGCCTGCTTGATAGTATATCCGGGGAAAGGGTGTTTCTGATATTCACCTACCGGCCCGAATATGTTCACAAATGGGGTGCTAAATCATATCACAGCCAGGTGACTCTGAATCGGCTTTCAAACCGGGAAAGCCTTGCGATGGTGTCACACCTATTGGGTACAGAAGAGATTGATAGGCAACTTGAGGAGTTGATTCTTGAAAAGACAGAGGGTGTTCCCTTTTACATCGAAGAGTTTATCAAGTCTCTCAAAGATTTGTATGCGATCGAAAGAAAAAACGGGATATATCATCTGGCAAAAGATATACAGGCCGTCTCAATTCCCTCTACGATTCAAGATGTCATCATGGCACGGGTAGACAAGTTGCCAGAGGGGGCCAAAAATCTTCTTCAAACAGGATCGGTAATTGAAAGGGAGTTCAGCTATGAGTTGATCAAGACTGTATCAGGTTTATCGGAGCAGGAATTATTGCCTCAGTTGTCAGTATTGAAAGATTCAGAGCTTATTTTTGAAAGGGGTATTTATCCTGATACCATATGTATCTTCAAACACGCCCTGACCCGTGAAGTAGTCTATGATTCGATATTAACTCGGAGAAGAGAGCAGCTTCATGAAAATATAGGCAATGCCATTGAAGAGATATACAAAGAAAGTATCGATGAATACTATGGGGTGTTAGCTGAGCATTATATTTACAGTAAGAAGCATGAGAAGGGAGCTGAGTATTCTATGTTGGCGGGGAAGAAGGCTGAAAAATCGGCTTCGCTGAATGATGCAATCTCCCATGTTCAAAAAAGAATAGCCTGTCTTGAGAAATTACCGGTAACTGATGACGTGCAGAAAAAGATAATAGATGCAAGGACGACTCTCGGACTCTATATCTCACAGTTGAATCACCCTGTAGAAGCAAAAGAGGCTATTGATCCGATAATTGAATTGGCTATAAGGAACGATTATAAAAGAAGGCTATCGCAGATATATACCATAATCGGCGTATATAATCTCTATGTTGAAGAGGAGTTCCCTAAAGCACTTGAACATTTAGAGGAGGCCTTAAAAATCTCTGATGAAACAAATGATATTCTTTCTTCAGTTTTAGCAAGACTTTGGTTGGGAGTTGCTCTATCTTTAAACTGTGAATTTGAAAAGGCGTTTTACTACATCGAAAAAGCACTTGAAATTACTACGGTTGCAAAGAATCCTTGGGGTATAACAACGTTGAAAAGTACTCTAAGTTATTGGGTTTGTAATGTTCAGGGAAGGGTTGATGTGGGATACCAAACGAGCGATGATGCTATGCGGATAGCCGAAGAAAGTGGTGGTACATTCTCGAAGGCGACAGCTTATCTCGCCCATGGTATTTCTTGTTTGTATAAGGGATTTTTTAAAGAGGCAAAAGAACATCTTTTGAGAAGTGTAGATTTTTGTAAAAGAATTAATCTTTTTATGTGGCATGCTTTAGACCATAATCAATTAGGTGAGACGTATTTTGACGTGGGAGAATATCAAAAGTCTAAGGATCGTTATAGCAAAGCAATCTGGATCTTAGAACACGGTAGATTTTCTCGTTCTTTTATTAATTTAAATAAAATAAGCATAGCAAGAGCAAAGATCATGAACAATGAGAGGGACATTGATTTAGAATCGTTGTATGGCTATGTGACTGAAAATAAAGTAAAGATAAACGATGGTTGGATGCAAAGAAATATCGGTGAGATTCTAATGAATTTTGATGACCAACAGATGCCTGAAGCGGAGGATTGGATTAAGAATGCCATCAAAGCGCATAAAAGCAATGGAATGAAGTGGCATTTAGGCAGGGATTATGCCCTTTACGCTGAATTCTTCAGACGAAAAGGCGATCTGGTGAAAGCAAAGGAAAAACTAAGCAAAGCCATAGAAATCTTCAAAGAATGCGGAGCTGATGGGTGGGTGGAAAAATATGAAAAGGAACTGGCGGAACTCTCATAGCCAGGAAATTTTCTTTTACCCGTATATGCTATATATAGTGTTCTAACAATTTTCTTCAAAATTACCGATATCTGCTTGGATTCTCACCAAGCATTCTGAGATATTTCAGGCTTTAAATATGAATTTCAAAAGGAGATGCTGATGAGTCAAGACATCTATAAAGAGATGACGGACAAAATCATGCTTACGGGTTCGAAAATAATACCGAAGCTTTTCAAAATGATTGCGGATCAGAAGGAAGCAACTCTTTTGATGGCCATGCCGGGATCACCGGAGCAGTTGGCGGAAAATGTGAGGAAACCGGTTAAGAAAGTCGAAAAAATGTGCCGGGAACTTTACCACAAAGGTCTTGCTTTCAAATCCTTTAAGACCGGTAACTTGGGTTACAAAATGTGCCGAGATATGATCCAATTCCATGATGCCACCATTCTCTGGCCCGAAGCACCCAAAGCCTATCATGATCTGTGGCAGAAATTTATGGAAGAGGAATGGACTCATTTTGCTCGCATGGCGGAACAATTTTCTCCCAGAGCTTTCACTCGCATTTTACCAGTTGAAAAATCCATTGACATAGGCAAACAGCAAATACTTGATGCCGACAGTGTAAACAAAATCATTGAGTCGGCTGAAGTGGTTGCGGTTACAAGGTGCACCTGCAGTGTTATAGCGCACAAGTGCGACAAACCGTTGGACGTATGTCTTCAGGTCAACAATGCTGCCAGATATACCCTTGACCGTGGTACCGGAAGAGAGATCAGCAAGGAGGAGGCTCTGGGTATATTAAAGGACTGTGAGGAAAAAGGTCTAGTACACATGACCATGAACAAAGCTCATGTCGGTCATTTTATCTGCAATTGTTGTGACTGTTGTTGCCAAGTACTGCCCATGGTTATTAATGAAGGTTTGAAATTCTGTGATCCAAGCCGATATCAGGCAATGATTGACCCTGAATTATGTAGTTTTTGCGGAACGTGCCAGGATCGCTGCTATTTTAATGCCCTAGTAGAAGTCGAAACTGAAAGAGGCCAGGAAGTTATGCGGGTGGTTGCAGAAAATTGCATGGGCTGCGGTCTGTGTCATGTCACCTGCCCTGAGGAGGCCATTAGCATGGTGGCGGTCAGGGCACCGGATTTTATACCGGCTTAGAATATGTTTGCTTTTTTTTAAGTTCCCTGTGGCACTGATACAGGCCGTTGTCGCCAGCACTTGTACCTACCAATAAAGATGTCTATCCAAGGCTCTGATAATGCATAACATCTTGAGATATATGAATTGTATGTGAGTTGATCCATCTAAAATTGATAGTTGCTAATTTGGCAAGATAACTGAAAAATCACTCTCGTAACTCAATCACAAGATGTTGGGTAGCCACATAATTGACATTGAATCATAAATAAGATATTTCCTGTTTAACCATCCAACTTACTTCAATATTTTTCAAACTGCTTAACCATTATATGGAGGGCATAAAAATGAAATGCCCTAAGTGCCAGTTTGATAATGCCGATGGCATGAATTTCTGCGGAAAGTGCGGAACAAAATTAGAAAGAATGTGTCCGCAGTGCAATTTCGGGAATCCCATTAGATATGAATTTTGCGGAAAATGTGGCTACAAGCTATCCCGTCCTTCCAAAACCCAACCTAAAGATCTTTCCTTTGATGAAAAGCTAACAAAAATTCAAAAGTACCTTCCTAAAGGCCTTATTGAGAAAATTCTGTCTCAGAGGGATAGAATCGAGGGTGAACGTAAGCAGGTATCTTCATATGCGATAAGTTGTATGTATCAGTTTCACATTTGAATAAAAGAATTTTATCCATACCTCAAAAATAAAATATTTCCTTTAATATCAAATATAAACTAAAGAGGGGAGAGGGACATGGCGATTGGAGTTGTAATAAAGCGCATAACGAAGCATGGGATTGATGCAAAGGTGATTTTGCCTCACATAATCGAATTAAGAGCTCTTGCAGTCAGGCAGCCGGGATACATTTCAGGCGAAACATTTTTGAACTTAGATCGCCCAGAGGAATGCTTGGTGATAGGCAGGTGGACATCTTTAGAACATTGGCAGCAATGGAAGAAGGACGAACGCCGTATCGAGCTAAATGAAAATATCGAGAAACATCTTGAAACCAACGCAGAGTATAATATTTATGGTATAGGCCTCTGGTAGTTCCCTAACAGAAAGGAGGTAGCTTGTCCGCACAGTTTTAGATGTTGCGATATTATATACCACAGGTTTTCTATTCGTTTTAAAACCTGATGTATCTCTCTAATCGGGAGACTGTCATGTGCCTTTCTAAGAGGGCCTGGGGTGAGATTCCCCCGGGCTACTCGACATCCGAAACGGACACTATTGGTTTTGGTGAGGTTGAAAGCCCGATTTATTCGAACTTTGCTGTTTCAACCATCTGGTTTCAGGGTCGCATCAGGAGAACTGTTTTTCCGGCCACCAGGGGTAAAAATCGGGCATGTCGTTGCC
>CALLDL010000166.1 GCA_937998305.1 uncultured Desulfobacterales bacterium
TCCAAAAATCACGAATTCCGTTGGGTTTTGACAATAAACCAAGAATTTAAAAGGTTTTTTTTGTTGTATTGCAGCGGTTCACCCGTCTCATAATTCAATACACTGCCATTTGCTTGTTCTACAATGGCTTGACCGGCAGCAGTATCCCACTCCATCGTCGGTCCCAGTCTGGGATATATATCTGCCCTGCCTTCGGCCACCAGACACAGTTTTAATGAACTGCCGGACGAAATAACTTCTACCTTCGAATGCTGCTTCCTCATGGTTTTCACAAAAGCTTCAAACTCCTTAGAAGGGTGAGAACGACTGCCCACGATGACGAATTGCGAGTCGTGAGTATCTAGTGGCTTATCATAACACGGTAATCTATCGGATTGCTTTATTATTTCCTTTAACACGCTTTCCCTTTCAATTTCAGAAGCCTTACCCTCTAATAGCTCAAAGGCATTATCATTTTTTAGTCTGTAAGAGCCAAAACCATCAGATGCAAAATAGAAAACGTTATTCACCGGGGCATAAATGACCCCAAGAATCGGCCGATGTTGATATATCAAAGCGATATTTACAGTAAATTCTCCATTTCTCTTAATAAATTCCTTGGTGCCGTCCAAGGGATCGATCAGCCAGAAATACTCCCATGCGCACCTTTCTTCAAAGGGGATGCCTTTTCCTTCTTCGCTCAGAATCGGAAGGCTTTTCCCGGACGAATCGGTCAAATGATCAACAATGATGTCGTGGGAGCGCTGGTCCGCAAGGGTTAGTGGCGAATGGTCCTCTTTGTACGAAACATCAAAATCCTGTTTATATACCTTTAGAATGGCCAGACCGGCCTTTTTTGAAGCCAATAATGCGGTTAACAGATGGTCGTTTAATTGATATGGCTTTTCTTCCATTGCACCTCTATTTTTGATTGTCTTTCACGATTCACTCACCACTACACTCAATTGACTGTTTACTATTTACCATTTACTTTTCAAATGTATCCTTTCTGCCCCAAAAACAACAAAATCTCCTGGGCAGCTTCATCGGGTGTAAGCTCGGTGGTGTCGATTCTAACCTCCGGTGATTCAGGAATCTCGTAGGGATCATCAACCCCTGTAAATCCTTTGATCAATCCGGCCCGGGCCTTGGCATACATCCCCTTTCGATCTCTTTTTTCACAAACCTTTATAGGCGTGGACACATGCACCTCGACAAATCCGCCATAGTTTTCGATGGCGTTCCTGATTTCCGCTCTGGTGCCATTGTAAGGTGCAATGGGCGCGCAAATGGCGATGCCGCGATTCTTGGTTATCTCACCGGCCACAAAACCGATGCGCCGTACATTGATATCTCTGTCCTCCTTGGAAAAACTAAGCTGGCTCGACAGATTTCGACGTACTATATCGCCGTCTAACAAAGTGACCGGCCGATCGCCAATTTCCAGAAAGCGCGCATAGAGCACTTTGGCAACAGTCGATTTTCCCGCACCTGAAAGGCCTGTCAGAAATATTGTAAAGCCCTGTTCATCCGGGGATGGATATGCTTTTTTCAGTTCAGCCACAACTTCTGTGATCGTTGCCCACTCCGGTATTCTACGTCCTGTTCTGATTCGTTCACGAATATCAGAGCTTGAAAAAGAAATATACTGCTCTCCCTCGGGTATCTGATCTGAAGAACGATACTCATCTTCAAAAGGCAAATAGACGAGTTCTTCAAAAGGAATGATGGTCACACCGATATTTCCGCTGTGTTCCTCAGTCAATTCTTGGGCTGCACGGCTCTCGTAAAATGGCTTCCCGGCCGCATCTGTTCCCGGACTGGCATGGTCGCGTCCGACAACAAAATGAGTACAACCATAATTTTTAGCAATGATGGTATGCAAAAGCGCCTCTCTTGGACCGGCCAAACGCATGGAAAGAGGCAGTAGGTTCAGTACAAAAGAATCCGGCGGATAATGTCGGGTCACAGCCCTATAGCATCGGACTCTCGTGTAATGGTCAAAATCGCCGGGTTTTGTCATTCCGGTAACCGGAAGAAGGAGTAAATTGGCCTTGGCCTGCCGCATGGCTTTTACCGTCATTTCAAACTGAAGACGCTGGATGGGGTTTCGTGTTTGAAATCCCAGAATCCTCTTCCATTTTAGTTTCTGATACACACGCCGGATTTCCTGTGGTGTCATACGAAGTTGTTTGAAGTCAGAGTGAAGCGGGACGCTTAAGACCTCGAGTTTACCCCCGATGTAATATTCACCCTCAGCACTCAATAGATACTTGACACCCTGATGCGTTGTGTCTGTGGTACCATATACCAGCGATGCTTCTTTTTCCCGATCCACCGGCCACATATCCTCGATATGCATGATGGCCAGTAAAAATCCTTCTTGATCTCTTAACGTTACCGATTGGCCGACTTCCAGAGTTCGTGCCTTGGTGTCGGAAATGCCAAGGCATATCGGTATGGGCCAAAGAACGTTGCTTTGCAGTCGCATGCGGTCAAGCACAGACTCATAGTCAGGTCGGGTCATAAAGCCGTCAAGGGGAGAAAAGACCCCGGTTGCCAAGAGTTCGAGATCACAAAGTTGTCGGTCATTCAAGGTAATGTCCGGCAGGTTCAGGGAAATCTCCTTGAGTGTGGTGGCCCGCTCTTCATTTATGATCAGTTGGACAGGGGGTCCGCCGTGATATTCAAATATTGATGCATTTTTCATTCAAAAGTTTCCAATCACCTGTTTAATGGTTTACCGAAAAGGATGTTTTTTTTAGTTTAACCTAAATGTTGAAGGATTTTAATTAGAGTGGCGTTTTTTGTCAAGGAGAATAGAGGTAGGGTTCGCACCATTGACGAAAAAGAAAAAATAGGTGAAAGCCCTTAAAATAAGGATTTAGGTGAAAAAACATGCTGACGGAATAAAGGCGTAACCAATTGGGCGGACGATAGGTTTATAGGTGTTGAATCGATTCAATATTGTCTATGCAAGATTCAGATAATAGCCATTGGTGGCGTGGCAGGGATGATGCAAACCTGCTCACTTCATCAATGGTGACACCGCTTCGTACAACAGCTTCATATTCTATGTCGAGGATTCTGTCTTCAAAGACGCTTGCATACCGTTGTATCGGCATTTCTCGATTCGGAGGTTTCGTTATGTCTTTGGCATTAGTATAAAGCGATTTTAAAAACAAATGGCCATCAGAATCGCGGGAGAGCATCGACATGGCCTTTGCGGCAAGAATCATCGCTCTTTCTTTACAGACCTTCCAGCTGTTCTGTTTCTCAACGAACCCGCTAATTGCGGCGGTTATTGTACGCATTAGATTAATTCGCCGTGCAGCCAATAGACAGCAGAGGGCAACCCACGCCGCTGCTTTTGGATCCGAGTCAATTTTTTCTAAGTTCGTCGTGTATTTTTTCAAAGCAAAACCGTAAGGCTGATAGCATTTCTGACATAAATACCCAGCCCCTAATGGGTTCGGGTATTTTTTATCTATAATTGTGAAAAAGGGAAATTTTTCTTTGCATTTCTGGCAGGTCGGCATCTTTCTTCCGGTATTTATGTAACGATGGGGTTTGTTTTAGACTTGAGTAGCACAGGTGAAACGAAAGAGCAATTTGTTACCTTTTATCCTTGACGGTTTTATAAAATTCAGGATGGAGGATTAAGCGTATCCAGATAAGATTTTAGAGACTCAAAAGGCTGAGGCGCTTCAAGTTCATTACCGGAATTGTTGTCTGTGATACTCACAATAACCGGTTCGTCCACGGATTCAGGCAAATGAAGTTCATCATCGGCGGTAATGGTGACAAAGGCGTCATTTCCTTTATACTCGACGCTTTTTACATACCACTCGAAACCACTGCAGCTCGATGATATCTTGAAACCATATGCTTCCATTATTTGATCAAGTTCCATTTTTTTCTCTTTTTTAAAGTATTTCAGGGGTCGGGGTGTTATTATTTGTTAAAGGTAAAATCATGTTGTGAAACAATTATAAATGTTCAGGCTGTATGTCAAGAATTAACCCGGATGAACGCTTGAGTCTGGTTCGTTTATATATATTTACTCAAAGGCTTCAGGATAACCCAGGTTAAGTGTTATACATTCTAACCGCCAGTAATGTACTTCTCAAGTTCTCGAATGGCAAATTGCTGATCGGAGATGATCTGTTTGACCACATCGCCAAGGGTCACGATACCGATTAACTGGTTATTTTTCAAGACAGGCAAATGACGTATGCGCTTGGCCGTCATTAATGCCATACTTTCTTCGAGAGTAGAATTGGCATCGATATAAAATACCTCCCGTGTCATGAGTTCGCCCACAGATGTATTCTTGGAAGATTTATCTTTCAGGATGACCTTACGGGCGTAATCACGTTCAGAGAAAATTCCCACCAGCTTCGCTTTTTCTATGACAAGCAGTGCCCCAACATTTTTTTCAGCCATTATTTGCAATGCACTGTATGTTGTTGCCTGGGGTGCAATAGACCAATAATCGCCGCCTTTAACTTGTAAGAGTTGTTCAATAGTACGCATGATTTGTCTCTCCTCTCCTTATTGGCTTGCCGACAGTCTAATGATAAGCTGTACCATCAAAACCTTATTATTGTAAGGAATTGGTCCATTATGATAATAAGATCTTAATGCAGCAAGAGTCAAGGATGCCCCAGATTCAAGGTATTAAGGGTTATGAAAATTCATCCGAGTCTATTAAAATGCTAAGTAAATCAAACAAATAATATATTTTCCTCATTTTGTTTACGATCAATTGAGGTACCACATTTCTCATTTGATAAGTGCAGGCAATAGAAACGTTCCGTAATTTTTTCTATAGCTTTCTGTAACGTTGATTAAGCAAGGGAAATATTGTCTAAAGTCATTTTCGAGGAAATCATACATGTCGTTTAAGATTGCCATTGCCAATCCCACGGAAAATTTCTTTGTAACTCTTAGATTTATTCTGGTTAATGCTGTTTGAATCCCCGCCAACCGTCGGTAGGAAAACAATATATTTTCACGAATCATTACGGGAATAAACTGTTGCAACTTTGGCGGCAGCTCGGATATGTTTTTTTCTAAAGTTTTGTAAATATACTCACAGAACTCTTCAAGAGAAATGTTCGCAATAAGCTCGAAATCTTTGGCAAGGAAATGGTCATAAAACACGTCTATTAAAACGCCGGAAAGCAACCGGAAATGGTTCTTTACTCTATCTTTGCTCGTTTTTACCAACACATGGGTATCGGTAAATTGATCCACAAATCGATGCATCGAAATACCGCTTTGGACACCTTTGGAAACAAATTTTCTGTCAGGGCCTTTAAGAAAATCCGCAGCGATGTTTCCTGATATAAAATCCGTCTCTTTTGGAGAAAGTACTAAATGTGCTAGAAAGTTCATCTTTTTTATAAATTAAAAGGGCCAGAACTGATTATCAAACCAGATTTTTTCCCTTAACGCTTTGTCGATATCCAGCAGCATGTTTAAATGATGGCGCTCCCAGGTTGCAAGCCATTCGTACAAGGCTTTGGCTTCGGGATCGGATGCAGTTTGCGCGCTTTTTGTGTAAAGTTGGATGGCGCGTTCCTCCATGGCAATGCCCGCGGAGATCGCGGCTGCTTCAAAACCGGCCGCCGAGATTTTCTCTTTTATTTCTCGTGTCAATACCTTGGATACAGCGCTATTATTGTCTTTTACATGAAGATCGCCGGAGATGAATTTTTTATCTTTATGATATGCGTTGAACTGCTCGGACAGTGTTTGGATGTGTTTTTGTTCTTCTTTAGCCAACATGTCAAAAACTTCCTGCACCGCCTTGTTCTCAGCTTTTTCGGCAATGTTTTCATAAAATGCTTTGCCCCTTCGTTCCAGCAAAATCGCCTGCTTTAATATATCCAGCGTTTTATTTTCTTCCATGGTGTTCTCCTTAAAAAGTTTATTTCGGCCTACTGATTCAAAGACTTTTTAGCAATATTGTGGTGTAAAATTTGAATATAGTTTTATAAACCTAAATTGAGCGATTTTCAAGTTTGCCGGTCGTAAGATCCCGCACCGGCTCGGAGATAAGCAAGTAGAGCGTAGCGAAATCCCGCTCTGCGGGAGAAGATGCCGTTTCGGCTATAGCCCACACAATGTGGAACGGTATCTGACGTCGTAGATGCGTTGAAATTGGAAATCCCAACGGGTTTCAACTTTTGAAACGCTCAGTTTAGGACAACGTTTCTTCCTTTTTTAATTAGGTAAAAAATATGTGGTTTCTAAAAAGGTTACTCCAATATCAAAGAATTGGGATGTCGTTTTTTCCAATGTTTCCAATGGGTATCTTCGAATGATATTTTGTGAAGCCACCTTTTGAAATATACTCCCTGTATACCCATGAGCCCTTTTTTATAGGGATACCAGAGGGTTCCGGTTTCTTTATCATAGAGTACAAACGTGCTTTTATACGTCCAGCCGGACGGCGAAAGGGTTAGTGTCTGACCGTCGATTTGACGACTGTACACAGCCGCTAAGCGAACAAGAGGTCAGTACCCTGCTGCAATCGGTTTCTCTCCGATACGGGTATTGGCAATCTCATGGTGTACGAGCTTAGGAACGGAATACGCCTTTGCTTCGGTTCCGTCTGTGACTGCAATTACCCGTGGATTGTGAAACGCTGCAGACGTGTCATCTGCCAAAGAAGAATCATCAAGGGGAGTAAACGCGTTTCGACCAATCCCATACTGAAATCCTTCAGGCCTAAATCCAATGGATTTTGCCTGGGTGACGTCCCAGCGCTCACCGGTGTGATCTTCTATATAAACTTTCTTCCCGTCACGAATCACCGAAGCAGACGCTAAACCGGCAAAGATCAGACCGACAACGAAAACCGTGACAAGAAACGAGAATAATGTTTTAACAGACATAAGACCTCCTTCGTCCCTTTACGCCACGTTCTTTAGCCGGGACAACTTCTTTTAAATGTTATGGTCTATGTCTATTTGTCGGTTCGACAGTTGGATCCTTACACTAGTGGTTGAGTGGTTGGTTAAAAGAGGTTCTCAAAATAATCTTCCCATTCAAAGGCGATTTTTAGCCGATGGGTTTCCAAGCGAACCATTTGCGCGTATTTGATCCAGTTTCTGGAAAAACGATCAGATCCTTTCAGAAATTATTTTTCTTAGCACATACTGAAGAATGCCGCCATTGACAAAGTAGTCGACGTCAACTTCCGTATCGAGTCGGGCAATAACCTCAAAAGAAAATTCTTTTCCGTCCGCTTTAATCGCTTTTACGGATAGTGCTTTCCTCGGATGAATATCTGCGATGCCTTTGATGTAAAAGGTTTCCGTACCTGTCAGGCCCAGGGTTTCCAGATTCTCATTTTCTTTGAATACCAAAGGCAATACCCCCATCCCGACCAGGTTACTCCGGTGTATGCGTTCAAAAGACGTTGCAATCACCGCTTTGACTCCCAGAAGGGCTGTTCCCTTGGCGGCCCAGTCCCTGGAAGAGCCAGTGCCGTATTCCTTACCGCCCAAAACCACCAGTGGTTTTGACTCCTGAATGTACTTCATGGCAGCATCGTAGATAAACATTTCCGTTCTGTCCGGAAACTTGAGTGTATAACTTCCCTCCTTAGGGGATACCAGTTTGTTTTTAATTCGGATATTACCAAACGTTCCCCGCATCATGACCTCGTGATTCCCCCTTCGCGAACCATACGAGTTAAATGCTTCGGGAACGACATTTTCACTGACAAGATACTTTCCGGAAGGATACTCGGCCGGTATGGCACCTGCGGGAGAAATATGGTCTGTGGTCACCGAATCTCCTAAAAGTAACAGCACGCCGGCATCCGTCACATCCGAAGTTTTGAGCTGGTCCAGACTGAAATTATCAAAAAAAGGCGGTTTTTTGATATAAGTGGACTTCGGATCCCAATCGAACGTCGTACTTTCCGCGACATTCAAAGAATGCCAGAATCGATCTCCATCAAAGATTTTACCATATTCCTCTTTGAAGAACTCTTTTTTAACGTGTTTTTTGACCAGACGGCCAATTTCATCATCACCAGGCCAGATATCTTTCAGATAGACCGGTTCTCCGCCTCCATCGAATCCCAAGGGTTCCATGGTCAAATCGATATCGATCCTTCCGGCAATGGCAAATGCCACCACCAACAGAGGGGATGCCAGATAATTGGCTTTGATACTCTGGTGGATTCTGGCCTCGAAATTTCGGTTTCCCGAGAGAACCGAAGCCACGGTGAGTTCGTTTTCAGCGATTGCTCTTTCAATCTCCGGATGCAATGGGCCGCTGTTTCCGATACAGGTGGTACATCCAAAGGCCGCCAGATGAAAGCCCAGCGTCTCCAGGTAAGGGGTCAGGCCGGCGGCTTCCAGATATCGAACGACCACTTTGGATCCCGGCGCCAGTGAGGCCTTCACATAATCCGGAACCTTCAATCCCTTATTCACGGCATTTTGGGCCAGAAGCCCTGCACCGATCAGGACAGAAGGGTTCGAAGTGTTCGTACAGGATGTGATGGCGGCGATCACAATGCTCCCGTTGCCGATGGTTGCTTCTTTTCCGTTGATATTCACCGCACACTTTTTAGCGTCAATGGGTTTGCAGGACGACAGCCTGGTGGTCTGACAGCCCGATTCATCGTGAAATGTGGACATGGCGCTTATTTCCGCATTTCGGTCATATTCACATCCCAGAACCTCGGCAAATTTGCTTTTTGAATCCTGCAACTCGATTCGGTCCTGGGGTCGGGCCGGACCGGCCAGCGAAGCCTTTACCGTGGCAAGATCCAGCTCGATCACTTCAGAGTATTCCGGAGTTTCATCGCCGGTGTAAAAAAGACCCTGGGCACGGGTGTATGTGTCTGTAAGAACAGCTCGATCTTCTCGATTCGTGAGTTTAAGATATTCCACGGTTTTCTCGTCCACCGGGAAAAAACCCATGGTGGCACCGTATTCAGGGGTCATGTTTGCAATGGTGGCCCTGCCTGGAATAGTGAGCTTCTTCATCCCCGGTCCGAAATATTCGACAAACTTTTCAACCACCTGATGTTTTCTGATAAGTTCGGTGATGACCAGTACGAGGTCGGTGGCCGTAACGCCATCTCTGAGTTCGCCGACCAGCCGGACACCAACGACCTGGGGAATTGACATGTAATAGGGTTGTCCCAGCATGACGGCTTCTGCTTCGATGCCGCCAACCCCCCATCCTACAACACCGATGCCGTCGATCATGGTGGTGTGTGACTCGGTGCCGACCAAAGTGTCGGGATACGCTGCCCACCCGCCGTTTTGTTTTTGGGCGATCACCACATGGCCGATATACTCAAGATTCACCTGATGGCATATCCCGGAATTCGGTGGGACGACCCTGAAATTATCGAAGCTTTTCTGAGCCCATTTCAAAAGGGCGTATCTTTCCCCGTTCCGTTCGT
This sequence comes from uncultured Desulfobacterales bacterium, assembly GCA_937998305.1. Taxonomy (GTDB): domain Bacteria; phylum Desulfobacterota; class Desulfobacteria; order Desulfobacterales; family UBA11574; genus UBA11574. The sequence goes on from CALLDL010000166.1 coordinate 9,422, forward strand.
ATTCTTTGGCGACATTTTTTTCTAAAGAATCTGATGTCCCGTAATGGTCCACCTGCACGGAATGATCAACAATCAGGTCTACCGGAACCAGAGGATTGATCTTCAAGGGATCTCCGCCAAGATCTTTGACCGCATCCCGCATGGCAGCCAGATCTACCACCGCCGGAACGCCGGTAAAGTCCTGCATCAGTACACGGGCCGGATGAAATGGTATTTCCACGGGCTCATCATATGATTTTTTCCATTGCGCGATATTTATGAGATCTTCTTCCGTCACCGTCCGACCGTCGAATTTTCTTAACAGATTCTCAACGAGTATTCTGATGGAAAACGGGAGTCGTTTGATATCGGCGATTCCCTTTTTCTCCAGCAGCGTGATATCTGCGATAGTGTAATTTCTCCCATTGACTTCTATCTGCTTGATAAACTCTTTTTTGTCCATGATTGTCCTTTCTTCCAATACCTCTCTGTAGAATGCACGCTAATTTTCAATTGAGTTCCTTAAAAAGCCATGCCTAATGAGCTTCAGATATGAATGAATTACCCCGCAGCAAGCTGCGGGGTATCTAACGAAAGGAATACCCCATTTTAGAGCTGCAAGCAACGGGGAATTAAACCCTAAAAGAGATTAAATTTTAAACTGGATATTATTAATTTCCTGAACCTCAGGTGTCAATAGACCCCCCTCACGTAAATCCCGTCCCGGCGGTGCAGGTATAACAGTGGTCGGCCGTCGCAATATGACTGCCGGGTTTCGGAGGTCCCGGCATTTTAGAAACGTGGACTTTGTGCCCGCCCATAAAAATCCCCCTGGCGATGTTAAAATCACAATCGTAAAGATAGCCGTCCCAGGAGACAGAGACCAGCGATCGGCACATCAAACCGTCAATGGCACATGCGTTGAAATTCGAATAGAGCTTTTTTATATATGTGTCCAAATTGTCCGTCCCGACCAGCCATTGGCGAAACCTGCCCAGAGGAACATTGGCAAAATTGAACAGTTTGTTGAAAACAATTCCCCATTTTCTTTTCAGCACTTGGCGAAATCTCTTTTCTGTTTGAACCTGATCCGGCGGTAGAAATGCGCCGGTGGGATTGGATACCAGGTTCAGCTCGAGGCCGGTGCCTTCTTGTCCGTATCCCAAACTGTTCAGTTTTTTCAGTGCGTCGATACAAATTTGAAATATACCATCGCCCCTTTGTGAATCCGCCTGAATTTCATTTAAAGAAGGAAAAGAGGCCACAATGACCACGCGTTTTTCGCTCAAAAATTTCATAAGATGGTCTCTTTTGCCATCATTTAACACCGAAAGATTCGAACGAAGCATAATCCGGGAAGCAAAATCAGAAATACCTTCAATCAGCGTTTTGATATGAGGGTTCAGTTCTGGTGCGCCGCCGGTGATATCGACGATTTCAAATCCGCCCCTTTGGGCATATGATATAACCTCCTGGATGATTCCCAAATCCATGTTTTCTTTACGATCAGGGCCTGCATTGAGATGACAGTGTCTGCAGGTCTGGTTGCAGAGAAATCCCAGGTTAACCTGCAGTGTCAGGGTGACCTTCCGATCCAGTTCCAGTCCATGACGGGAGAGAGTTAGGCTGAAAGGCGGGATGACGGTGCCTTCTTTTTCGAACACCTGTTGCTTTATAATGGATGATTTGTCTGACAATTTCTCGTTTAACATTTTCCCAATCCCATGACGTCTGTCTCACATGGAAATTTTTTCGGCAATATTGCGCATCTGAACACCGTGCACCAGAGATGAGCCGCCCCGTATGACCGCAGCAACATGGACGGCCTCGGTCATCTCTTCAAGATTGGAGCCCTTCTCGAGGCATGCCTGTGTATATGCATCGATACAGTAGGGACACTGTACGGTATGGGCCACGGCCAGGGCAATCAGGCATTTCTCCCTCTCCGTGAGATCCCCTTCTGCAAATACAGCGCCGTAATAATCGAAAAACTTCTTTGCCAAATCCGGCGCATTTTTTCCAATTTCTTCAAACTTCGGTAGATCTTCGGGTTTGTAGTACGTCTCCATGTTTGTTAATTCCTTTATTTTGATTCTTCACCGGTGTCATGGCCGCATGCACGCCCTTTAAGATTGAAAAAGAATTTAAGTCCTTTTTTAATCTTATCTGAAAAAATCTTGGGTGTAAAAAATGTTCCGGCAATCTTCTTGTTGATTTCTCCGATGGTCGGATACGGATGTACGGCTGCCGCCAAAGTGGAAAGTTTTACTTTTCCGTTTAAAACCGCCACCCATTCACTGACCAGATCCCCTGCATGGGGGCCGACAATCTGAACCCCGATGGGTTTTTCTTTTTCATCCAGAAGCATCTTTATCTTCCCGATTTTTTCGCCCTCGGCAAGGCTCCGGTCATTGTCCTTAAACTCTTCGATCCAGATGGAATAGTCAATCCCGGCAGCCTTGGCGGATTTTTCGTTCATTCCGATACTCGACAATTCAGGATCGGTGTAGGTGCACCAGGGCAAATAAGTGTAATCTGTTTTCCGGGGAAGACGAAAAATGGCATTGCTGACAACAATTCCCCCCTCGTATCCGGCTGCATGGGTAAACAGGAAACCACCGTTCACATCTCCGGCAGCATAAATATGCTTGTGGTTCGTTCTCAACCGTTTATCGACTTCAATGCCGGTTCGGTTGATCTTGACACCGATGTCTTCAAGACCCATTCCGCCGATATTGGGTGTTCTTCCAACTGCAACCATGACGGTTTCTGCTTTTAAAGTGGCGAATTTGCCTTCATTATCTTTGACAATCACCTCTTTTTCATTGCCGACATCCCTAACGGCTTCAATGGAAGAATTTAAATAGAATACCACCCCTTCAGATTCCATCACCTGTTTAACCGTATCGGCCATATCTTTATCTTCTTTTCCTAGGATCTGATCGCCACGATCCACGATATAAACCTTGGTCCCTATACGGTTAAATGCCTGACCCATCTCGCTCCCGATAGGACCGCCGCCAAAAATAATCATCGATTTTGGTAAAAAATCCAGGTAAAAGATCTCTTTGTTTGTAATATAATCGATGGTATCCAGCCCCTCTATGGGGGGAACAAACGGCGAAGAGCCGGTGGCAATGACCCAGGTTTTGGCTGAAATCGTTTTTCCGTTCAAACGAACGCTATGTTCATCCGTGAATACAGGTTCTCCAAACGCCACTTTTGCACCGAGATTGCAGAATCTCTCTTCGGAATCGTGCTTCTGAATAACACCGATTACGGATTTGATTCTATTGGATACCGCTTTAAAATCGACTGAAGGAACGTCGACATAAGGAAGTCCGTATTTTTCGGCGGTCTTCATCATATGGTAAACGTGGGCGGTCTTGATAAGCGTTTTACTAGGAACGCACCCAAAATGGAGGCAGTCGCCGCCGAGTTCTTTTTCCTTTTCAATGAGAATGGTCTTGGCACCGAGCTGGGCCGTTCCAGACGTGACGGTTAAGCCGGCAGCTCCGCCGCCGATAACTCCAATATCATATTCATAATCGGCCATAACGAGCTCCTTTTATCAAAAGTCTTATAGATTTTGTTTATATACACCCGATGTTATTTTTGATGTATTTTAACGATTTGTCGATGTTTTACACAAATCCTTACACTAAAGTTTCAGTGCATGTTTCAGAAATCGACTTGTCCTATTGGTCGACGATTTTTTATTAAAAAACTGTAATAGTTTAGTCCTTTGAAACAAATCGATTTCAAAGGAGCTTCAGGTATGATTATATTTTTGGCTGGAAGCTGTCTGAGTGGGCTTGTCCGCCTTCGGCGTGATCTTTCAGCAAAAATTTACTTATACCTGAAGCGGCAACGCTTTTTAAAGGCTAAAGTGTTACAAAAAACTTTATTTCTTCAGGAAGCATAAATAGAGCACTTTCGTACTGCCATGGCCGCTTCCTGAAGGGCCTCGGCAAAGGTCGGATGGCCGTGAACGGTCCGGGCGATGTCTTCGGAACTTGCCCCGAATTCAATGGCCAGAACACATTCGGCAATCATATCGGCCGCTCGCGGCCCAATGATGTGCACACCTAAAATTCGGTCGGTTTTGGAATGGGCGATTAGCTTGACAAAGCCGTCCTTCTCTCCCATACACCGGGCACGCCCGGCACCGGAGAAAGGATACGTGCCCACACAGTAGGAAATATTTCTCTCTTTAACCTGTTCTTCAGTCAACCCGACACTGGCCACCTCCGGCCAGGTGTACACTACCGAGGGGATGGCATCGTAATTCACTTCACCAGGGAGCCCGGCAATGCATTCCACCGCAGCAATACCCTCGGCCGAAGCCTTGTGAGCGAGCATGGGCCCCGGAATGAGATCTCCGATGGCATAGACGGTGGGGATGTTGGTGCGATAAGATTCGTTCACCAGAACATGTCCGGTTTTAGCGTCTGTCTTAACACCGACGTCTTCCAGTCCGAGATTTTGTGTCAGGGGTCGTCTTCCAACGGAAACCAGCAGTCTATCACAGGACAGGGTCTCTTTTTTGTCTTTATTTTCCAGGGTCATCCGAACATTGTTTTTTTGAATTTTTGCTCCTGAAACCCGGGTGTTGAGACGAATTTCAAGCCCCTGTTTTCTGAGTATCCGGTCGAGTGTCCGGCCCACCTGCCCGTCCATGGTTGTTGCGATTTGAGACAGCATTTCAACCACGGTCACTTTTGCACCAAGGCGCAGCCACACGGATCCCAGTTCAAGACCGATATAACCACCCCCCACAACACCCAGATGTTTAGGAACCGTTTTAAACTCAAGTGCCTCGGTGGAAGTGACGATCCGTTTCCCGTCAAATTCAAGACCCGGAACCTGGACCGACGAGCTTCCGGTGGCCAGAATAATCGATTTCGCCTGAAGGGTTTGGGCGGTTTTTTTCCGGGCAGAACCGGTATTTTGTCGAAGTTCAACGCGATCCTTTCCGGCAAGGCGGGCGGTTCCTTTGAAAATTTCGATGTTATTCCCTTCCAGAAGTTTGCGGACGTTTCCGGTTAATTCTTCAACGACCTGTTCTTTACGGGCCATCATGGCGGAAAGATCAAGGGTCAATTTTCCGGTTTTTATGCCATGTTCGGCAAGGTGATCCTTGGCCAGGTGATAGTATTCACTGGAATCGAGCAGGGCTTTGCTCGGAATGCAACCCACATTCAGACAAACGCCGCCCAGACGGGCCTCCTTTTCAATGCAGGCAGTTTTCAGTCCCAACTGGGCCGCCCGAACCGCTGCCACATACCCTCCCGGACCGCTCCCAATAATAATAAGGTCGTAGATCTCTTTTTTCGTCATTTTTATATCTCCATCATGATCCTTTCGGGATTTTCAATACACTCTTTAATCCTCACCAGAAATGTGACCGCTTCCCTGCCATCCACGATGCGGTGATCGTAGCTCACCGCCACATACATCATGGGCCGGATATTTATTTTATCCTCCACAACCACGGGCCGCTTTTCAATTTTGTGCATCCCCAGGATACCGCTTTGGGGTGTATTTAAAATCGGCGTACTGAGCAGAGAACCGAACACGCCGCCGTTTGTAATGGTAAATGTGCCGCCCTTAAGGTCGGCCAGCTCAAGGCGATTGTTTTTAATTTTATCCACAAAATCAACGATGCCCTGTTCCAATTCGGCAAAACTCAACATGTCCGCATTTCGAATAACCGGCACCACCAACCCTTTGCCGGTACCGATGGCAATGCCGACATTGTAATAATTGTGGTAAACGATATCATTCCCGTCAACAAATGCATTAATCTCCGGAAATTCTTTCAGCGCTTCGACGCTGGCCTTGATAAAAAAAGACATAAACCCCAAAGAAACGCCGTGTTTTTCTTTAAAAGCCTCCTTGAACTGCGTCCGGATGTCCATGGTATGGGTCATATCGATCTCGTTAAAGGTAGTGAGCATGGCGGTAGAGTGCTTGGCTTCAAGAAGGCGTGATGCAATCGTCCGTCTAATCGGGCTCATGGGCTTTCGGGTAACGTCTTCCATCCCGGACGGAATCGGTTTGGTCAAGGATTCAGGCGCAAGCGGAGCAGCATCCTTTATCTTTGGAGGCGCCGGTGACGGAGCCGGTACGGCTCGGGGAGCCTGTTCCAGATAAAGAAGCACATCCCCTTTGGTAATTCTGTGTCCCGGACCGGTGCCTTTGATGCCGGATATATCGACTTTTTTTTCGGAAACCAGTCGACGGACAGCAGGAGACAGGATCGGCCGGAGATCTTGCGGTTCCGATTTCGCTGGCGCTTTTTCAGCCTTCACCGGTGCCGGTGCTTCCGTCGGTTCCGGACTTGGCAAAGACGCTTCCACGACTTTCTCCGGAGGTGCCGGCACCGGTTCCGGGGAGGGGACCGCTTCGGCGGCAATGGTGCCGACCTTCGTTCCGATGGAAACCGTCTCTCCTTCAGAAACCAGGATCTTTAAAATCCCGGATGCTTCCGCCACGATCTCCAGGGTTACCTTGTCGGTTTCAACCACAAAAATCGGCTCATCTTTTTGAACCGGATCACCGTCCTTTTTATACCACTGCACAAGGACCGCTTCCTGAACCGATTCACCCACACTCGGAATTTTGATCTCTATTTCCATGATTACTCCTTTGAGCTTTCAACCTTCATCCTTTCCAATTGCTTTGTCTGTTACGGCGGCCTGTTCTTTTCGATAGATACTGGGGAAGCCTGTTGCCGGGCTGGCCGCAGCGTTTCGACCGATATATTCCAGTGGTTTTCCAATTAATTTTTCGAGGCGCGGACGCACAAAAAACCATGCCCCCATATTCTCCGGTTCTTCCTGGACCCAAATAAATTGACGCGTCCGTTTGTATTTTCGGATGACGGCTTTCAATTGTATTTCCGGGAATGGATAGAATTGTTCCAAGCGAACGATGGCGGTATCGGTCCTTTCCATTTCCCGGCGTTTTTGAAGTAATTCATAATATATTTTGCCACTGCAAAAAAGAATGCGGCGTAGTGATTTAACGGGGTCCGGATCTTCAAGGACTTCTTTGAACGCACCTACCGTCATTTCTTTTAAATCAGAGACCGCCAGCGGATGGCGCAGAAGACTTTTCGGCGTCATTATGACTAACGGTTTTCGAAACCTGACTTTCGCCTGACGCCGGAGAAGATGAAAGTACTGCGACGGCGTGGTGAGATTACAGACCTGGATGTTCTCCTGGGCACACAACTGGAGAAAGCGCTCGAGACGGGCGCTGGAATGTTCAGGCCCCAGCCCTTCCCAACCATGAGGGAGCAACAAAACCAAACCACTAAAACGCTGCCATTTGGTTTGTCCGCTGGCAATGTATAGATCGATGACCGCCTGGGCATTATTGGCAAAATCCCCGAACTGTGCTTCCCAAATCACAAGCCCACGGGGTTGTGCCATGGAGTAGCCGTATTCAAAACCTAAAACGCCGACTTCGGAAAGCAGACTGTTATAGACGGAAAAGTGTGCCTGGGCCTTATCGAGTGCATTTAGCGGCGTATATTCATCGCCGGTTTTGGTATCGACGAAAATACTGTGGCGATGGCTGAAAGTGCCGCGTGCGCTGTCCTGTCCGCTTAAACGGATCGGGTCGCCCTCTACCAGCAGGGAGGCAAAGGCCAGGGCTTCTGCATTGGCCCAATCGACACCTTTTCCCTTTTCCACACTGTTCAGCCGGTTTTTCAACAGGCGAACCAATTTTGTGCTCGCGGAAAAATCAGACGGAAAAGTATTCAGACTTCGGGCCAGAGCGATGAGTTTTTTCTTTGAAACGCCGGTTTTCACCGGGTCATGGGTATAGCGTCCGTGAAAATCTTTCCAGTTTTCATAAAACCGGGTCTGGGGGAAAACGCAGGCACTGGAACGAACGGTCTCCAGAGCATCTTCCAATTCACGGTTTATATTTTGTTCCAGAACATCCACATCCGCTTTTCGGGTAAGGCCCTGCTCTATCAGTTTCCGTGAATACACCGTGTTTAAAGAAGAACGGCTTCGAATCCGCTCATACATCTGAGGTTGTGTAAAATAGGGCTCGTCGCCTTCGTTGTGGCCATACTTGCGAAAGCAGATGATATCAATGACCACGTCTTTGTTGAAGGTTTTTCGGTAATCCACGGCAAGACGGACCACATGTACAACGGCTTCCGGATCTTCGCCGTGGACATGAAAAATCGGAACCATCAGCATCTTGGCAACATCCGTTGCATAGCGGGTGGATCGGGCATGTTCAGGAAGTGTTGTATAACCGATCTGATTGTTGATCACCAGATGGATGGTACCACCGGTTTTGTATCCGGTGAGCTGCGACATGTTCAGAGTTTCAGTAACCACGCCCTGTCCGGAAAAAGCGGCATCACCATGGATAAGAAGGGGCAAAACCGTATTGTTTTTGTCATCGCCCAGGATATCCTGACGTGCTCTCACAAACCCTTGAACCACCGGATTAACGGATTCCAAATGGCTGGGATTGTTGACCAGAAAGAAACGTAGCGGTTCACCCCGGCGGGTCTTTATATCTGCAAGATACCCGTTATGGTATTTGACATCCCCGGCCCCAAAGACTTCGTCCGGATCGTAACAGCTTTCAAATTCGGTAAAAATTTCCTCAAAAGACTTGTTCAGCACCTGGGCTTGAATATTCAAGCGTCCCCGATGGGCCATCCCCAGAATGATCTCCCGGCAACCCTGTGATGCAGCCCTGTCGGCGAGAACATCGAGCATGGGAACGACCGCTTCAGCGCCTTCGAGTGAAAATCGTGTCTGGCCCAGATATTTTTTATGGAGAAACTGTTCGAAAAGGGCGGCCTGATAAAGTTTTTCCATGATCCTGAGTTTGTCATCCGGTTTTAGATCGGGCTTGTTCCGCACAGGTTCCATCCGGTCCTGAAGCCATTTTCGCTCTTGTGGATCCTGCAGATGCATGAACTCCACGCCCATGGAACGGCAGTATGTCTCTTTGAGCGTATTAATAATATCTTTTAATGAAGCGCGATGGTTTTCAATGAGGCCTTTTGCATAAAATTTCTCATCCAGATCTTTAAGGGTGAGATCAAATGCGGAAAGGTTTAACAATGGATGATCCGTAGGACATGCAGTCAGAGGATCGAGACAGGCCAGCAAATGTCCGATTTCACGATATCGTCTTATGAGTTCATCCACATGGGATTGTTTTAAAACCTGTTTTTCGTCATAGACGGCATCGGCCTCCCGATCCATGCCGTGCCCCATTTCAAAGCCTTCAAAAAAGAAGCGCCAGTCACGAGAAACCGCATTAGGATCGGCTTTCCATTGCTCGTATTGCGAGTCAATATAGTCTTTGCTCAGGGTTTCAGAGAGGTCCATGGAGGTGTTCCTTAAACCATTTAACCACCAATGTAGAGGTCTGGGTGCGATGCATCTCGGCACTGAACATGTGATCTGCACCCGGAATGACGACCAACTCCGTATATTCAGCATTCAATGTTTTAGCCAGATACGCATCCTGCACCGGAATGATTTCGTCGGCATCACCGTGGATAACCATCAGTGGTATTTGCAATGATTTTACGGTTTCCGGCAGATCATACTGTTTGGCGTCAGCAAAAAATTTCGTTGAAATTTGCAATGAACGGCCCCGACTGCTAAACGATACCCTGCCGGTGTCCTCGAGTTCCTTCAGCTGTTTTTTACTGAAAAAATGGGTGGCGTTTAGCCCGGATAACCGACCGGCCAGTGCGCACACCGCCTTCACGGTCCTGGTTCGGGCTGCTGTGAGAACGGCAACTACAGCACCCATGCTATGCCCTGCAAGGCCGATCCAGAGGGCACCTTTTTCAGCGATAACGGCGGCGGCAGTCTGCATCTCGGTGATCTGTTTGGAATAGTTGGACGACGAAAATTCACCCTCGCTCTGCCCGTTTCCGGAAAAGTCAAACCGCAGGGCCAAAACGTCTTCCGCAGCCAGTTCATTGCAGATCCCACGGATAATACGGGTATTTCGAGAGCAGGTGAAACAATGACCAAAAACCACCCCGCACCCGGAAGGCCTTTTGGGCAAATGGAGCGTACCGGAAATTTTTTCGCCTTGCTGATTATAAAAATAGATTGGTTGTTCCATGAGTGATTATTTAAAAGAGCCTTTAACCACAATTGAACAATGACACCCGGTCAGAAGGTGTCAGGAGCCGGACAACATGGCGGCAGAAAGCCATCTTTATTAGGCGTCTAAAATATCGACAAAAATGAGTTGCAATTCATACGTCAAAGCTTACTTCCCGAGCCTCTGAATACGGCCCCTGATCCTTAATGGGTCTTTTTTGGCACAATCAAAATATTACCTGTAACCTAAAGATTCTCATTGATTTTCATGCAAGATTCAGGTATTAATCACCCTGTTCCGCCATATGGTCATCGTAGATACCTTCTAAAAAGAGTTTATGTTTTGCCTCTTCCTGGCAAAGCACCTTGAGAAGTTTTATATTCTCGGCATTATCGGTCTTTTTTTGAAGTTCATTATACATTTTCAAAGCCAGCTCTTCACGCTTCATGGCAAGGCGCAGGATGTCCACATAATTCATACCGTCTTCATATTTAAGTTCGACCATGTAATCACTGCGTTTCATATCCGGAATCCATTTGAATTCGTATTCTTGAACAAGCGCTTTATTGTCTCCCAGATTTTTCAGAATGCTTTCATGCTTTTTTTCTTCTTCTGCCATCTCGAGCAACGAATCTTTTACACCTGAAAAGGATGTCCGCCCGGCCAGGTCTGTATAAAAAGCTGCGGCTTCTCTTTCTTTTTCGATTGCGTATTCGATCAGCACTTCAAAAGATTCAAATGTCATAAAACCCTCCTTTAATTTCATTTTCATTTATCTATAGCATTGAATTACCAAAGGTGTGCTTAAAAACTTTTAAACAAATAACAGCCGGAATGTCTTTAGCTGTCAACAGACGACCATGCCAGAATTTTTAGTTTTTAATTCCTGTGGGGCAGAACGATAAAATATCTTTCAAATGGCGCATCCACAGCTTTATTTTTACAGGATATTTTGAAAGAATCAATCATTTATTTCAAATAAAGGCCTAAACTATTCGCTGGGTGCATAATAGCATCGTTTTGGGGATGTCACCTTCCCCTGCTTTTTTAAAGTACTAATGACCTTCGAGACCGTCTTGCTCTCTTCACCGATCATTTCGGCGACGTCACCGGGTCGTACGGGTTTGCCCGCCTTTTTCATTGCATCCAGAACTTTTTTCTCCATTCTTAACCTCCTTAAGCGTCATTGCATTGTTTTGTCGTCACATCATTTAATGTCAAGTTAGTTCGCTTCGCTCACAATTGGAATGATGGAATAATGGAGTAATGGAATGATGAGTTTAGAGGATTTTTTGACAATTTAAATAGTTTATCTCCGCTCTTATTCCCAATATTCCAGCATTCCAACATTCCATTCTTCCATACCGGTGGCATGAATAGATTGCCATTAAAGAACTTGTGATTTCATTAACTCATAGAATTTCAGAAACGTCTAATTATTGGTTTACAATTAACAATAATTCTCATTTTAACATTTACGAGTCGAGTTCTTTTTTAAGCCATGCCTTTATTTCGCCTTCAATAGAGTACACACCTCTGGCATTGCCGTTAATTTCGACATACCGTTTTTTCAACACTTCCGGAATCTCAATCTCAGCCAATTCCTTCGCTTCCTCGGAATTTCTCTGTACGAGATAGATAATGGGAGTATCTTTCCAGGTGTTGACCACAAAATAATGCGCTGTATCATCCTTGGACCGGATAACATAATTGCCGCCGGCCCAGTTGTTACCCCATTCAAGATAAAGCCGGACCGCTTCTTCCGGTGTCATATCCCAATCTATAGCATTGATAAGGTGCTGATCCTTTTTAATATCGTCTAATTTCATCATCATATCCCTCCACTACAATTGATAACGGCTTTTGTAATCTATTCTATAATTTATTTGAGGGTTCGGGAGTTTTTATTTGTTAAGTCGCTCCATGGACAAATAGGTTTTTACAAACGAAACTCCCCGACCTCCTATTTAGTTAGCAATTAATGTGCCACAAGAATTTCACACCGAATGATAATGGATGCTCCAAATGGTGTTATGGGAAATGCTTACCACTTGAACAGGCCAAGAAAATATTTTATTGTACGATGGTGAAATGAAATATAGAAATGATCATTGATATTCGTAGATCAAGAACCACTTACGCTTACCCAGCGACGGCAAATTAAAATTTTACGCCATCTTGTTTTAAAAATATGGATCGATTCCCAACAGCGACCCAATATGAATTTTATTTCCACCGATCCATTTAAAAAAGGATTCCAGCTTTGTATTATGAGACAAGTTTGTATCATAATAATTATGAAACACCGCGATGGGGAAACAAGGCAAACATATGGATAAACAGTGTCCACAAGACAGGATTATCGCCATGCAGGGTCAAGGCCTTTTTGAAACATATGAGCTGGCATGAAATTTGATAATTTAGGATGGTAACACCTTGACGGTCATAAGGGCTACATGCTAATGAGAAGCGGTTTTGGTTTTGACAGCGTCTTACTGCCAATGCTTTTATTGCCTGTGAATTGCTTAGAATTTGGAAATGAAGATGACACAACCGACTTGTACTTATACCGGTCTTACTAAAATAAAACTTTTCTGGGCGCTCTCCAGAACGCCTCACGGATTGCTGGACATGGCCACACCCGCATTGGGTGCTTTGCTTTGGCTTGGCCGGTTCCCCTCTTTTGACGTAATTTTAATCGGATTGATTACCACGTTTTCGGGGTATACGGCGGTTTATGCTCTTAACGATGTCATCGATTATCGTGTTGATAAAGAAAAGTTGAAACTCTGTGGAAATTTCGATATCGAATGTGATCTGGATGCCGCCACGGTGCGACATCCCATGGCCCAGGGATATCTGAGTTTTAAAGAAGGGTTGCTCTGGACAATGGGCTGGTCAATTGTGGCGATATGGGGCGCTTACTACTTAAATCCGGTCTGCATTTTAATTTTTGCCATCGGCTGTTTGCTGGAGACGGTGTATTGTCTGTTACTCAAAGTCACCCATCTCAGAACCCTGGTCAGTGGCGGCGTTAAGACGGCCGGTGCCATCGCCGGTGTATTTGCTGTGGATCCGAACCCTTCACCGATATTTCTGTCCATGCTGTTTCTGTGGTTGTTTTTTTGGGAAATCGGCGGCCAGAACGTTCCCAATGACTGGTCCGACATCGAGGAGGACCGGCGCCTTAACGCCAAGACCATTCCGGTTCGACTGGGCACAAAATCGGCCAATACAATTATTCTGGGATCTCTGACTGCATCGCTAATTCTTTCCACCGTTGTGTTTTACAGCTCTCCGATTCCTTTTGAATTTCCGTTTCTGGTTGCCGCCGTGGCGACAGGACTTTTCTTTTTTGTCCTGCCCGCATCGATTCTCTATCAAACAAAGAAACCACAGTATGCCATGGCGCTTTTTAACATGGCCAGCACATATCCTTTGGCGCTGCTTGTCATCGTCGTGATCAAAATCGTTATGGGATGAGTTTTTTGAATAATAAATATGAATAAAACACGCCTTGGCATTGTAGATTTTCGCAGTTACGAAAAGAGCGTCCCGGCGCTTATGGGATTGCTTGGGGCGGATCGGATCCTTGCTGACCAGAAAAAAGTCGTTATCAAGCCCAATCTGGTCAACACTTCACGGCCGCCCATAACCACACCGGTCCAGCTTGTGGCTGCAATAGCCGACTACGTGGAATCTGTGAGCAATGCCGAAACCGTAATTGCAGAGGGATGCGGCGCCCCCCTGTATAATACTCACAGGCCTTTTCGTAAACTCGGTTACTCGGATCTGGCCAAGTCCAACGGTATTGTTCTGGTGGATCTCAATCACGCCGAAACAACGGAACTCACCGATCACCGTTGCCGTGTCTTCCCCAAGTTCATGATGCCCCGACTGGTGATGGATTCATTTTTGATATCGGTTCCGGTTCTCAAAAAACATTCACTTGCAAAAGTTACCCTTACCATGAAGAACATGCTCGGTTGTGCTCCTCCTGACCACTACGGCGGATTTATCTGGAAAAAATCGAGGTTTCACAAGAACATGCACCGCTCAATATTCGAGATGAACCTATACCGAACACCCGATCTCACCATTTTGGACGGAAGCGTGGGTTTATCGTGCCATCATCTCGGAGGACCGGAATGCAGTCCGCCGGTATGCAAGCTGATCGGAGGCTTCGATCCCGTCGCAGTGGATGCATACGGTGCAGGGCTTCTTGGCGTGGACTGGAAAAATGTAGAGCATATACGTCTGGCACACGGGGTAATCGGTCACGCCGATTACCCCGCAAAATACGAATCCGAATTCGGTAATAGATAATTTGTATAGCTTGCCTAACGGATACCATCCGACTTGGTAGCCACACCCAGGATTCCCATTTTTTTCAGCTCAAAAGAGTTTATAAGACTTAAACCCGCTGCATCCAGTTCGGCTCGAAGATCCTTGCTGGTAAAACGATCATGTTCGGGGTGAAGAAGGATGCGTTTGGTGATAACATTCTGATAGAGTGAAGGATAAAGCTCCTCCATATAATACACACCGCCGGACTTCAAAACCCTGGCGATTTCCGAAAGTGCCCGGCGCCAGTTTGGAACATGATGCAAAAAGCCGAATCCAAACAACGCATCCAGTGCATCTGATTTGAACGGAAGATCGATGGAGTCTCCCACATACATCGTCATAATATCTTTTGTCGCTCCTGAAAGATACGTCTTTGCCCCTTGAATCATTTTAATGTCCAGATCGAGGATATGCAGTTGAGACGGCTTAAAGGCTCTATGGATCAATTTTGCCCCTGCGCCGCGGCCGCACCCCACTTCGAGAATGGTTCCCCCCGGCTTCAGCGGCATCATTTGGTGCAACCATTTAATCTCTATAAATTGCTGAAATACCCTTGTGGGATTGTTGACCACCCACCGTTCAGCCCAGTTCAGTTTCATGGTTGTACCTTATGTTTTATCCTTTGACAGCCAGATGAATCATTGCAATACCGTTGGTGAGTTTACGTTCCGTCACTGTTGAGAATCCCACCTGTTTCAACACAGCCGTCAGCTCGTTCGGCAATGCAAAGGTTCGAATGGATTCGGTTAGATGCAGGTATGCCTTGCTCGATCCCGCAATAACCTCACCGAGCGCCGGCATCACATGAAATGAGTAAATATCGTACAGCCACCGGAAAAATGGCGATGTCGGTTTTGAAAACTCCAGGCACATCATTTTCCCCCCGGGTTTCAGCACGCGGCACATCTCTTTAAACCCCTGATCCATATGGGTTACATTGCGAATTCCGAAACCCACCATGGCGGCATCGAAATATCCGTCCGGAAATGACACGTGTTCGGCATCTCCTTGAACAAACCAGATACGCTCTTCTAACGGCAAATGGATTACCTTGCGCACACCGGCCTCGATCATGGCCAGGTTGATGTCGTATATGATCACCCGGCCGGACCGGCCGACGGGTCCGGCAGCCAGAATCGCCAGATCGCCGGTACCACCGCACACATCCAGCACCCGGTCTCCGGGATTCAGGTTCATGATCCTGATAGCGGTCCGCTTCCACAAATGATGGATACCAAAACTCAACAGCGTGTTCATCAGATCGTATCTTTTGGCAACGGTATTGAAATGTCGCAGAACCCATTGTGACTTTTCATCTTCGGGAACTTTTTTGTAACCGAAGTAGGCTTTTAGCTTAGAGCGCTGGTCGTCCTCAGATCGATTCTGTCGGCGATATTCATCAAGCCATTTTTTTCGTTTCATCAATATCTCGCAGTGCTCCCTCAATTGAGGTGCTCTTTTATGTGTTATAGCCCAAATGTTTTTTGAGCCACCTTAACAAAGGGTTATTTAAGTATCAAGCAATATCCATTAAAGAATCCTAGCCCGAAGGAATAGGCTTATGGTTTGCCCCTGCCTTAGATTCCGGCTGTCCATGGGGAAAGGAGCTGTTTTACTCAAAGCCGAACAAGTTAAAAGTGTCTATCTCTGGTTAGCCGGTTAACCGGTTAGCCAGTCGGCCGGTATTAAATTACGGGCAAACCGGCATAACGGACCGACGGGCACAACCTTTTTTAACTATAGCTCACTTAAAACTCTTACAGCGATTCTTCAGGCAGAGCCGGGGAACTCTGACTCCCGCAATGCGGGAAAGGCAAGGCCCATTGAAAATTCCGCCACGCGGGGAAGGACCAGATTTTTCAGTGCAAAATAAAGCTTGATGTGTTTTTGATGACATATTAATAAAGGCAAACCGGTCGCCTTTTTGACTTTCCGTAAAACCCTCAACCTTCAACCTTTATTATCTGGAGGTAAATATGCTCTGTTCAGATGACAAAACAAAATCACATCCTGTCCAAATGAGATCTCCATCGAGGAATGCGTGCCTATTGAGCGGGTTATGGATCGGCGCGTTTTTTTTCTTTACGATTATCCTTCCGATTACAGCACAAGCAACGGATCATTCCAAGATGATAAATTGCGATATCCACCATGGCACCTGCACGCAGAAGCTTCAGGGCACGGATATCATCCTTGATATCAGCCCCAAACCGGTTAAAGCCATGACAGATCTCAAGTTCACCATTACCCTGACCGGGAAGCAAGGCGTATCCGAACCGTTTATCGATCTTGGAATGCCGGGCATGAAAATGGGCCCCAACCGGGTGTTGCTCAAATCCAACGGGAAAGGCGTTTATTCCGGAACCGGCACCATTGTGCGATGTCCCAGCGGAAAAAGAATTTGGAAAGCGATGGTCACAGTTCCG
>CALLDL010000167.1 GCA_937998305.1 uncultured Desulfobacterales bacterium
GTTTTTCAATAGGGCAGATCCATTTCGCAGGGTTTGCCTTTTTTGCATTTTTGTAAGAAATAGGATATATGTAACTAAAATTGAGATGTTTGAACCTGTGTTTATGGCAAGGTGTACGAAACCGCTTCGCGGCAGTCTTCTGTCTTGATAGACTTCCCCCCTTTCCGATCATTTTAATTCCCCGACCTACCTCATAGATTATTCCCTGTTGCTTTGATCATGTAAAATACCTCCAAGTTTTTAACCCTAAACCAAGGAGGTATGACATGACCCAACTTCGACAAAAAATGATTAGAGCAATGGAACTTAAGAACCTTTCTTCTCATACCCAGCGGGCGTATCTGGCAGCCGTTACAGGGATTGCCAGATACTATCAGAAATCCCCGGATAAGCTCATTAAGGAGATGGTCGAAGATTATCTTCTGTATCTGAAAAATGAAAAGGGCTGTGCCCCCAACACCTGTGGCACCGTCTTGAGCGGACTGCGATTTTTCTACAACAACGTGGCTTCGGAAAAAATTCCCATTGAGTATAGTGCACGCAAAAAAGTAAGAACGCTTCCCACCGTTCTAACCCAAGAAGAAATCAGGGACATTATCAACACACCTGACAATCTCAAACATCGCCTTATTCTGATGACCACGTATTCGGCTGGACTTAGGGCAAGCGAAGTCATCGCGTTAAAACCAGACGACATCGACAGCAAAAGGATGCTGATCAAGGTCGAAGACGGAAAAGGCGGTAAAGATCGCTACACACTGCTTTCCGTATTGCTTCTTGAAGAGCTTCGCCATTACTACAAAACATTTAAGCCAAAAACATACCTGTTCCCTTCGTCTTATAAGGGCAAAACGGTATTAAGTTATGAAACCGTGCGCACCATCTACGAAAAAGCCCGAAAAAAAGCCAAGGTTAAAAAAGGCATCGGCATTCACACCCTGCGGCATAGCTTTGCCACGCATCTTTTGGAGGCCGGATACGATATCCGCAAAATCCAAGTGTTAATGGGCCACCGGCGACTGACCACCACCATGATTTATCTGCATGTGAGCTGCGAAACCCTGTCAAAGATCCCAAGCCCTTTGGATCTCATTGACAATAAAACATGCAAAAAAGGGGGACAGAACCGATGACCCAAATCATAAAACCTGAAAAGAAAACGCCGGAGGTCGCCGACATCTTACATCATCATTTGGATGACTATAAAGCCGAGTATTCCTTATGGCCGGAACATCGTAAAATCGTATCCGACCTCTTGAACTGCCGCACTGCTCGCCTTGGTGGTCATATTGAGCGCTGCGACACATGTGGCGCGGTACGCATTACGTATCATTCCTGCCGTAATCGGCATTGCCCCAAATGCCAGCATATGCCACGGGAAAGATGGCTTGAAAAACGAAAAGACGAGATCTTACCGATCAGCTACTTTCATGTCGTCTTTACCCTGCCGCACGAGTTGAACACCGTCATCTTAAACAATAAAAAGGTGATGTTCAATATCCTTTTCGCGGCGGCATCGAAAACCCTTTTGACATTTGGCAAGAATGAACTCAACGGTACTTTAGGCTTTTTGGCCGTTTTACACACGTGGGATCAAAAGCTCAATCCCCATTTTCATCTGCACTGTCTTGTGGCTG
Organism: uncultured Desulfobacterales bacterium; assembly: GCA_937998305.1. Classification (GTDB taxonomy): domain Bacteria; phylum Desulfobacterota; class Desulfobacteria; order Desulfobacterales; family UBA11574; genus UBA11574. The sequence continues at coordinate 1,638 of CALLDL010000167.1, forward strand.
GTGGTGCTGTGTCAAAGGATAAAAAGCGATGGCTGCCGGTAAAAAACGATTATCTCTTTAACGAAGAGGCATTGTCACGGGTCTTTTGTGGTAAGTTCATGGAGCGCCTGGAGCGTGTCCGCAAAACCGGTGCGCTCAAATTTACAGGCGGAGCCTATGGCAACTTCAAGAACATGCTGTATGCAAAAAATTGGGTGGTCAGTGTACGCGACCCTGTCAAGCGCCCGGAACATGTTCTCGAATACCTGGCACGCTATACCCACCGGGTGGCCATTGCCAACAGCCGCATCAAGAAACTTGAAAACGGCATGGTGTCGTTCACTGCCAAAAATCGAAAAAAACAAAGAACAGAAACGATCACCATCACGGCTGTGGAGTTTATCCGGCGTTTCCTCTTGCACAGTTTGCCAAGCGGTTTTGTCAGAATCCGGCATTATGGTTTTCTGGCCAACCGCAATCGTACTGAAAATTTAAACACCATACGGCGTTTGATGGGATTATCCGATCCACCAACAAAGGAAATGGCTTCGCTTGAAGAAATGATGCTTCAGCTTACGGGCACAGATATTACAACCTGTCCGTGCTGCAGCAAAGGAAAAATGCATGTTTTTGCAGAGATACCAAAAGGCCGGCCTCGACCGCCAAATTACTTGAATTGTGCGGCGGGTTAGCCGTTTAGCCTGATATTTTTAACGGGGCTTTGGAAAAACAAAGAAGAGGTGCGCCCTAATCTAAGAAAATACCCTTGAAAGATAACAGTTATACAGAAAAGGATACTCTAATGGGAATAATAGTAATACAGTTTATCTTAAACCACTTCTGTAAAAATCCACAAAATACATTTTGGCGAACGATTTCTAAAAGCAGACATGAATACAATACCCATATAGAAAAATCGTGCCAACTCGTCTGCGAATCGGCATCGTACATCTTTGTTTTATCAATAATCCCGCTTCGATAAATCCCCACTTAAAATCCTGTTGCCAATAGAGCCAAAAAACGATAATCTTTAACTTATCTACTGCGGGACTATGGATAAAACACTTATTAGGTATCTGGATCGAAGGTGGTGACATGAAATGAATCGAATTCCTGCATCTTCACTAAAAGCTTCTGCTTCCTGCCTTCTTCTTCATTTTAAAGTATTTAAAATTAAGGCCTTTCCACATCATTATCCAGTCTCCATCAGTCTTTCCAAGCGTCATAATTTTGACAACTA
>CALLDL010000168.1 GCA_937998305.1 uncultured Desulfobacterales bacterium
CGCCACATGGGCCTCTTTATCAGCTACCCGTGCGAGCTGTATGGTCTCGACACAATCGCCAATGGCGAAGATGCGCCGGTTGGAAGTCCGCTGGGTCTGATCAACAGTGATGCCACGTCTAGAATACTCAATCCCTGCGGCGTTTAGCTCTAGGGTGTCTAAGTCAGGTACCCGTCCGGCTCCATTTACCACAAGATCGGTTTCAAAGCTGCCGTCCTCCGCGGTATGAATCAAAAAACTTTTGTCAAACTTTTCTATTGTGTTAATTTCGACGCCGGACATTACTTCTATGCCTTCAGCTTGAGAGGCCTCGACCAACAGTTCAACCATTTCAGCGTCAAACGGCCCCAAAGGTCTGTCGGCAACCTCTAAAATAACCAAACGCTGTTTGGCTGTACCCAGCCTTGCTGCAAAATGGGCAAATTCAAATGAGATGAATCCGCCTCCGATAAAGCAAATGGAAGGCGGTAGCGCATCTAAGTCAAGGAAATCATTGCTGGTAATCACACACTCTTTTCCTTCTATGGGCAGTTGCATCGGCTTGGCGCCTGTCGCCAGGATGAAAAATTTGGCCTGAATTTGTTTCCCATTAACGGACAGCGTTTCATTATTTAGAAAAGCAGCTTCTCCGGATACAAAGTTAATTCCAGCCTCTTGAAGATTTTTAATTGTCCCTTCGGGGATGCCAGAAGTGAATTGCTGCTTTTGTTTGAGCACCTGGGCCCAGTCGCCTTCAGGAGCCGAAACGATTCCCTTACCCGCCAGATGCCGGGCTCTGGCAACTGCCTCAGTGGCTTCATAAAACCATTTTTTAGGCTGACATCCGGCCAGCGCACATATTCCACCGGGACGATCGGCCTTTTCTATGACCGCTACATTCAAACCTTTTTCTTTTAAATGAAATGCGGCCGTTTGACCGCTCGTTCCGGAACCAACGACAACAACATCGTACGTCTCCATAATTAATGCCTCCTTGCGTGCTCTAATTTTGGGAAATCAAAAGGGTTGATATCTTGCGAGAATAAAATGATCTTTAATTAAGCCGATAAAGATAGAGATTGTCTGCTGCTATTAGTCTGTTTTAAGCAGGGGAACATCTTCTTTGCTCACCCCTTGGCCATCGGCCTTGTCTTTTGCCCAGACTAAATCGTCCTCATTGGCCTTGAGACTGCTTTGTTGCTCATCGCGCTTGCCTTCTAACACCAGTTCGGTAAAAAGTGCAAAATGGTCTGAGCCAAAACCTCTCATGCGAAAGATGCGGGACAATGTGAAATGGTCACTGTGGAACAGATAATCCAGCGGCCAGCGTATAAACCAATAGTCGGCATGAAAAGTGTTGAACATGCCACGCCCTATCCGCGGGTCAAGCAATCCACTAATTTTCCTGAACAAGCGGGTTGTTTCCGACCAGGCCACATCGTTCAGATCTCCGGTCACAATGACCGGAGCGTCAGTTTCGGCTACACTTTTGGCCACGATGATCAGCTCTGCATCGCGCTCTGAAGATTCTTCGTTCTCTGTTGGGCTCGGCGGTGCCGGATGCAAAAAATGAGTTCGGATCTTTTGTCCGGACGGTAGGTTTACCAGAGTGTGTATTGACGGTATGTCGGGCTCCACCAAATATTCGATATGACTGTCTGTTAGACGAAGTTTAGAATAAACATGCATGCCATACAGATTATCAAGTGGACACTTGATTGTGTGTGGATAGTCTGGCTCCAGTGTATCCAATCTTGCCTGCCACCACGCATCGGATTCCAGAGTGACCAGTATATCCGGCTCATTTTCGTGTACCAGTTCAATCAGCGCCTTTGCGTTGCGATTTGGGGTCAGGACGTTGGCAGTCATGATCCGGAGCGAGGTCCCACTATCGGTGCTAACCGCTGACTTAACCTCCAGCGGAAACACCCGGCTATACGGTAGAATCCACCAGGCATGATACGCAAGGCATAGCAAAGTGCCAACCAGCAGGCCCCATGTTGTAAGTTGCGATAAATCGAGCACTATCATTTCCGTCAAAAGCAAGAGTATCGATATCGTTAACAGTTGCAATCGCGGAAAATCCAGCGAACGTACCCACCAGGCTTCGTAACGCCATATCGGCAGCAAAGTAAAGAGAACGAGAATGATTATTGCAATTAGAAATGCAGTAAATATCACAAAAATATCATCCTGATGATAGTACAATTTCTTGACGTTGATATACTTGGGGACGCCTAACAGTGCACACTATAAACCGCAATATACCGGCCGGTCAGCTTTAGGAGTGGTTTGCTTTAATTTGATAGCGCTCGCGTGCTTGGGCCGCAATTCGATTAAGGTCAATATTCACATCTTTTTCTGGTGAAATTAGATCAAGTCGATATTTTGAGGAACGGTTGCCAGGGCTTGTTGGACTGTAGGTTCTTAGCACCCCCAGCGCGCTGACACTGCCGTATTCAGCAAAGATATGCTCCCTTCCGTAGCTTACTTTTTTTCGTTTCATTTCTCTAATAAGCTGTTTGCTCAGCATTTCAAATGTTAGGGTGGCGAATTCCCCAAATTTGCCGAGACCCAGTATACGAACCAATCCCGTCAAACTGTTTTCTTTGTAGCGCGTATCATGACAAACAACAACATAAGGTGGATATAGCACCGTTCCGTCAGCTAAAGTGGCGTGCTCTTGGGCAGTATCAAGTCTATCTGTAAAAGTTTTTAGGCGCTTACGGGATGGACTAAATTCCGACTTGCAATAGGCGAAATACATGTGAGGATCGGTCAAACCGATAGACGCAAAAGTGCTGATCCTTGTCCTTGAACCGTAAGGCATATCTATGTAGGTTGGGCAATGGCTGCGGATAATATCATTAGAATCGATATCCATGGGGTTCTTGCTGCCAATTTTTCTTTTACGTTTAAAAGCCGCTGCTTTATAAGTGTAAATGCGTCGGGAGGCCCTCGTGAAAAATCCGGTATCTAAATTGATGCTGACAGCCACTCCATCCGGATACATCAGCGTAGCATTGTCGTAATGCATGCTCGCTCGGATCTTTTTACGAAAACCGGCTTCGTCGAATGCGCCCCAGGACTCATATGAGATCTGATTCTCATCCACATCCTGGTAAATCAGTCCGCCTGGAATAAAGATCGCTCCCTTATTGTCTAACTTGCCAGTAGCACCCTCCTCATTTACTTCAGGCAGTTGACCCTGTTTGAGATATGAAAGCATTTTCCAAAGTGTATCCGTCCGGATAGCAATAAGTTCTTTAAGCAAAACGCTGTTGATAATGGCTTTTTTCGATGGCATGGCTTCCCCATAGATTCTGGCTTTTACAAAGATTAAATAGTGACAATAGATCAAGTTTCAAAGTAATTTAATCAAGACTCTTATTTTAATGTCATTAAATCATTAATAAAATTATTCAAATCTTTAAGTAAAGCACCCTGTTCCGAGATAATCACCTCCATGTATTTGTGATAATTTGAAAAAAAAGATCTAGATGAATTGTCCAATTTTTGTTCCGTACTGTTGGCTTTTTCAATTATTTTTTCTTTGTCCTCCAAATCGATACTTTGAAAGGCTCCAATACTAATATAATAGTCTCTCAATATATCCACCTTTTTATCTGACTTCTTTATGACATAGGCTGTTAGCAAAATCTTTATAGCTATCTTAATCTCATCCTTTGAAGCTGGCAGGTTAGCGATATTTTTAATTTTTTCTGGATGCTTTTCCAGAACAGCGATGTATCGATCTGTAATATGTTGAGCCCATTTAGTGATTAAAACCTTATTCTCTTCAGTCATGTGGGCCAATTCAGAAATTTCTTTTTCTTTTATCTCATTGAGGAGATTTTCGATTTTCGATGAAATATTTTTCTTATTTGAAGAAGATTCAAAGTCTTTATCTTTTTTTGTAAGACTCATTTGGCTGCACCATATAAAGTTAGAATAAAATTACCAGATATCAATCCTTTGCAATAGTTAAATCTATTGTTTTTTCAAGAAGTTCTTTTTCTATCGAGAGTTTTGTTGCTAAGTTTTGCAGGGTTTTTGCGGACCGTATTTCTTGCATCGCTTTTACTATCCGTGCGGCAATCATAAATGCCTTTTGTCGCAATTCCGATGTTAACACCTTAGTTGCTCTTTCGACTGCATTTAATGGATTGACTTTTTCCATCGAGTTCTGGAATTTGTTGATGCGATCACGCGTTATTGGATGCTCTTCGGAAAATAATGCATCGCTGTTTAGAATAGCCATGATCCTGTCTATATCCTCTTTACAATCCTCGGGATCTAACTGTGCCGCGTACAATGCAATAATGGTGAAGCTATCCTGAACCGTTAGATCATCAAATAGCCCGGTCTGAAATACCATTTTCTCCCTGTCGCTCATTTCTGATTCATTCATTCTGATGCCTCCCTTTGATATTTTTTTAGA
>CALLDL010000169.1 GCA_937998305.1 uncultured Desulfobacterales bacterium
GGACGAATTTGACAGAACCATGGCTGAGATTAGACCCTTCCGGGCTTGGCGGTATAACAAATCCTTATTAGAAAATATCGGTGATTTGACATCACCACTCTTTGATGTCGCGTCTGAAAAGCAACGCCATGCGCTTTACGGCAATCCTCTGAACAGTATCCATCTTTCGATTCCCCGGGGTCATAAGCCGGCCAAAAACGCGGCTGCGGTTTTAAAAAGATGGAAGCAGGATAAGCACATTATTCAGGATGAAGTACCCGGCATTTATGTGTATTATCAATTTTTTTCGCTGCCTTCCGACCCGCAGGAGTATTGTCGCAAAGGATTTATTTGCAAAATCAGAATCCATGACTGGGAGGAGAACATAATTCTAAGGCATGAAAATACAATGCCCGCAGCGGTCAATGGTCAATGCGAGCTGCTTACGGAAACCCGCATGAATGCCAGCCCGACGCACGGTTTATACACCGATGCATCCTTTGAACTGGAACCTTACATGGATGAATGCATCCGTAATCCCATCTGCGAAACCGAGGATTATCAAGGCGTAAGGGACGTAATGGGCATTATCCAGGATGAAGCCATTGCCGCTATGTTTTCGGAGAAGCTAAAAGACAAACAGGTTATTCTGGCCGATGGTCATCATCGCTATGCCGGTTCACTGACTTATATGAAGCAGCAAATAGCCGGCAATCCATCCCATACGGGGAAAGAGGGCTACAATTACCACTTAATGTGGTTAACCAATACAGAAGCGGACGACCTCAGGATTCTTCCCACCCATCGCTTGATTCAAAATTTGGATCATTTTGATGAAGCCGCTATTTTAAAAAAGTTTGAGAAAAATTTTAAAATAAAGCCTGTGGCGGATGCGAGTGATATTTACGATTTCATTCTGGGTAAAGAATGGACCTTTGGACTCATTTTTAAAGATGACGCTTACGCAGTCCGGTTAAAGCCTGAAGCCTTCCCCACATTGAAATGGAATTTTCCGGAAGAGATAAAGCGGCTGGATCTAACGGTGGCCCACTATTTTATTATTGAGGATATATTGGATATACCGGGCAGAGAGCAAAACGCATCGCGCTGCATTGAATATGAAAGGAATTTCACGAATTGTATCACCGGAGTTGTCAATCAAAAGTCTCAAATGGCCATTATTACCAGAGATGTTTCCATTGATGACGTCAAACGTGTTTGCAGATGCGGCTTCACGATGCCTCAAAAGTCCACTTTTTTTTATCCGAAGGCGGTGTGCGGTTTCCTCTATGGCTCCCTCTAAAACCGGTTCCCAAACCCTTATATTTTTTCCGAGACCGGCGTTACGATTCGGCTCAAAATGCTCAAAACAACAAGTGAGCTAAAGTGCCTAAAGTGAACTAAAATGCCTGAAGTTAAGGAATGCGGTCATTTAAAAATAAAAAAGATGGAGCGCAGCGACACCAAAACTTTAGGCACTTTAGCTCATTTTAGTTCACTTTAGGCACTTTTTTTTTGGATTTCAAAACTGCTTCGATACGCTCCAGAGCCCAGTCAATTTCGTCTTTGGCGATCACCAGCGGTGGCGCAAAGCGAATCGTATTCTCATGGGTTTCCTTACAAAGCAATCCCCGGGCCATCAATGCCTCGCAATAATTGCGGGCACCTCCGGCATCCGCAGTCAGTTCAACCGCAAGCATGAGCCCCTTGCCCCGCACGTCTTTAATATGAGGCGCCTGGATTTGCGATAGATTCGACAAAAAATAGTCCCCCATTAGCGCAGCGTTTTCAATCATATTTTCTTCAATCAATACCTTAAGCGCCGTTCGGGCGATAGCACAGGCCAATGGGTTACCTCCAAAGGTGCTTCCGTGTTCACCGGGTCGCAGGACATCCATGACTTCTCTGTTGGAAAGCACCGCCGAAATAGGATAAAATCCCCCGGAAAGGGCTTTGCCGATGAGCGTCAGATCGGCCTCAATACCATCGTGTTCCTCGGCCAGCAATTTGCCGGTGCGCCCCAGGCCAGTCTGAATCTCGTCCAAAATTAAGACGACATTGTTTTCCGTACAAATGGATCTGGCTTTTTTCAGATAGCCTGCCGGAGGAATAATCACGCCAGCTTCGCCCTGAATGGGTTCGGTCATAAAGGCCACTGTATTGGGCGTGATTGCAGCCTTAAGTTCGTCCGCATCGCCATAGGGGATAATCTTAAAACCCGGAGGGAAAGGACCGAAGCTATCCCGGGAAGCCTCATCGGTACTGAATCCGACGATGGCGATGGTTCGGCCATGAAAATTGTTCTCGCAAACAATGATTTCAGCCTTATCCTTTGGAACGCCTTTAACCTGATAACCCCACTTGCGAACGGCTTTGATGACCGTCTCCACCGCTTCGGCACCGCTGTTCATCGGCAATACTTTATGGGAATTGGTCAGCTCACAAAGCTCTTTATAAAGCAAACCCAATTGATCATTGCGAAAGGCCCGGGACGTGAGCGTAAGTATCTGAGCCTGTTCGAGCATGGTGCCCATAATTTTCGGATGGCAGTGGCCCTGGTTCACCGCCGAATAGGCCGACAGGCAGTCCAAATATTTGTTGCCCTCTACATCCCATACCCAGATGCCTTCACCGCGGTTTAAAACGACATCCAGCGGTTTATAATTATGGGCACCCAGCTCGTCTTCCAGATTGATATAGTCCTGCGGTTTCATGGGTTATCCTCCCTATTGGCTTTCTTACAAGCATGTATTATTTCATAATCATATTTGCGGGTCAATATAATGTCATGGTTGCAAGCGGTATCATTGCCTTAAAAGGCGGCAATGGTTTGGTTCCTTTTTTACATCGCAACGGTAACTTTTTTATTGTAGATTCATATCCGAAAGGTTAAATTAGAATAGCTCACGATTGGAGTCAACGGCATCATAAGAAAGGAAGTTTTTGACTATGGCTGGCCGATTCGGAAAATACGGTGACGCCAAAAGAAAGGCCCATCTGCGTCGAAAAGGTAAAACGGGGAATACGATACCAAAAACCAGAGAAGACCGCAGACAGTG
>CALLDL010000170.1 GCA_937998305.1 uncultured Desulfobacterales bacterium
TAACGATGAAAAGGGTATCACTGCCAGGTTCAACAAGAACATATTGAACGTGGCTAACAAAATATTAGGAACCGATTTCGAGCCCGAATATTTCCGACATCATGCTTTCTTCGACGATTAGAAACAGAGGATTGAGATGCATCTGGTCGCTATAAGGGACATGATCGTCAAGTCCCCGTTTTTTGAGAGGGACCTGGAGATCCCTAAGGGACAGACCATTCACACGGAGAACTCCCACAAGTTTACGTCCTATCACATAGACGAGTTTGCGTCCGTTAGCGAGCTTTCAGTCCGGGCTGTATACACCGACAGCAACCGTTGGTTTACCTTGGTAGACTACATCAAATAGGTCTATTATGTGCTCAGGGGGATGAATATGCGACCATCAATCCAGATACCTGCAATTTATCGCCGTGGCATAAAATCCCTTAATGAATTTGATATCTTATGAGTATCACATCTGGCTACATTTTCATTTTTAAGACTGGATTGGGAAGGAAAAATCAACATATTGTGGTCTGAATTTTTTCCTGATCAGCCGGTTTTTGTGAGCCTGCCGTGTTGATGAATGAGGGTGATCCTGAAAATCGTGAACATTGGGGTTCAAATCATCACTACGATTCCTGAAATATCATCTGCAGATCACAGCCTCAACCAAACCACTGATAAGAGAATACTATACGTAACAAGTGCTGTTTTTTCTATTAATTTAAATTGGTTATAGTTGGTTTTATCTCCTGATTTCTCAATTATGTCAAGCTTTATTTAAGTCACAGGCCATGGCGTTGCATCACCTTGTCGATGGCCTTGTGATAATCCCGCTGGACCTTAAGGTTTGATACTTTGCAATAGCGCTGCGTGGTGCGGATCTGGCTATGCCCCAAAAGGTCCTGGATGATAACCAGATCGGCATCGGCATTCAACAGCTGGGTGGCCATCGTGTGCCGCAGTTGATGGCAACTTACCTTTAAACCCGAGATTTTAGCGTAATACTCCATGCGTTTCTGGATTCCACGCACTGACAGGGGCTTGTCTTTGCAAACACCTTTTTCTACTAAAAAGACTCTTTGAGTCCGCGACGATGGTCTTTTATTTAAATATGTAGACAAGGCTTTAAAGGCGTCACTGCTCAGATAAACGATCCGATCCTTACCGCCTTTGCCTTCATAGATAAACAATTGTGATCGTCGCAAATCAACGGCACGCAGGGTCAGTTTGGCAACTTCCTCCACTCTAAGCCCGCAACGAAGCATCAGCATGAACATAGCCCGATCCCGGCAGTTTTTAACTTGAGTAAAAAATCGAACGACCTCTTCTTCTTTCAAATATCTCGGTAGCGGCTTCGCCAAACGCAGGTTATAGTTGCGCTTAACTGGATTTTGCATCGTCACACCCTCTTCATTAATGAGATAATTGTAAAATCCGCGGATGCTGTCCAAATGACAATTGATCGTCTTTGGTTGAAGTCTTCGAACTCGAAGATGATCGATGTATCCCAGTATCTTTTTACCAGTCACCTGTTCAATGGGGACGTTTACCCATAAAACAAATTGCCTGAGCGTGTGCATGTAATTTTTGACTGTGTGTGCTGAGCAATTTCTTCTTTTTAAAAATCTACGATACTGAACTATCGCGTCGGTAATGCCCATTGATCTGCCCTCTCTCGATGCTCTCCATGGCTTTATAATATTCTTCTCTGCGGGTATTATCGGTCAGCCGTGCATATCGCCTGGTCATCTCGATGTCGCTATGTCCCAGAAGTTGCTGCAAACACTCCAGACGCATACCGGCATTTAAAAGCTCACTAGCAAAGGTGTGCCGCAAGCAATGCAGCGTATAACCTTTTTGTGATAATCCGGCATTTGTCAGATATTTAATGAACTTTTCTCGGGCGGCTTCGTAACATAACGGCCGTCCTTTGTGACCGTAAAACAAATAAGCGCTATCCACCGATCTGATCTTGATCCACTCGTGTAATGCGTACTGAGCATCTTCACTGAGGTAAACCACTCGGCCGCTTAAGTCCTTGTGAGCCTGATAAATCTCGATACGTTTTTCTGTCAGGTTGACTTCTCTCATTTGAGTGTTGAGCAACTCACCGATGCGCATGCCGGTTCGAAGCAGCGTCATGAACATGGCACGATCTCTTATATTGTTGATCACTGCAAGTAACTGGCGAACATCTTCAGGATCGATGGCACGCGGCAGCGTTTGCGGCAGTTTAATTCGAAGCTTGCGCTTAAGTACAGCGGGATCAATACTGCCGGCATCAATGTGATAGTTGAAAAAAGCTTTTAACGAAAGCAGTCGGCTGAACACCGTTGTCGGTTTTAATCCTAGGTCCTGTAGACGCTCAATAAACCCGCTTAGATCCTCGCAGCTAATCATCTCAAACCGTTGACACCCCTGAGCTTCCAAAAATTTGAAAAATTGAAAAATAGCGCAAAAATAAGTTCTAATAGTGTTAATGCTGCGATTGCGCCGGTACTGGGCCAATAAATATTCTTGAACATACTGGGCACCCAATAGTTGATGATCGCAAAATTTTTGTAAGGATTTGTTGATAAGTAGAAGCTTGGAATGCGGATGGATTAAAAGTTCTGGCCTATCATCAACGATGGATACTGTCGTTTTAGAATCAAAACTGCTAAAATGGTTCCGTGAAAAATGACGCTTCGATTTTGAGGGGACTTGTTCGAGAATCATAACTGCCTCCTTTCTCTTTTTGTTGAAAAAACAGGCAGATAATGACCCTTATATTAATATGAGTCAATTATTATTTTGTTACGTACAGGAGAATAATACCATAGAAATTAAAACGCTCTCGGGACATACTATAACATATGAAACGTCCGTGCAGAACGTGCTTGGCGGCTAGTATTAAATATGAAAGTTACAGGTTATGCCAAGGTTAGCCAGATTAGATGCCCCTGGCGTGCAATCTCGTTAATTGGTGTCAGGGAACTTGGTTACTTTGGGGCTGATGTTGCGAGGTATCTTGGTGTTTCGAACTGTTGCTGACTTTACCTACGACTGGGAATCCTGGATCGCACCTGATGGGACCTATCTTTATGTTTCACCTTCGTGTCAACGTATCTCAGGTTACGGTGCCAATGAATTCCTTATCTGGAAAAATCAAAAAATTGGGTGAAAAACAACGGGCCTATATTGGTATTATAGAATCAAATTTAAATGATATTGTTTCTCCGTTTGTACACGGATTGTCCTCTAAATTAATAAAGCTTTCTCCCACAGAACTTCAGGTGTCAAATCTGATCAAGCAGGGTAATACCACAAAGGAAATTGCAGAAATTGTGAATTTGGCTACAAGTACAATCGATTTTCATAGAAACAATATCCGAAAGAAATTCGGTATAAAGAACAAACCTTAGAACCTACCTGTCATCCTTTTCATAATATGGGCTTATACCCCATATTATACCCACAATCATCTCATCTTGTATATTCAAAATATTTAAGTAAAGTAAGACCAAAGTTTCCATTGATTCTTGGATTAATTTTTACATTAAAATTTGTTTTAATTATTTTGGCAAGCAATGAGGTGTTCCTTTTCTGATTTCGGATCTTAAAATAGATGATGTTATTTCTATGGATACAATTACGGAATACCATAAATCTCAATTGAACGATTTCATCCGAAATCATACAACAGTTTAAAGATATGAGATATTATGATTTCTTCTCCGTGCAAAAATTGTCACAGACACGATCAACCTAAAGAAGATTGTTATAAAGATTGTGCATTATTAAAGGCAATACAAATTATTCAGCTATCAGCAAAAGAAGATCTACAAGAATCTGGAGTAGACTATTCTGAAGAAAACAGGCTTGCAATCGATCATTCGACTGCGAAACGTTTGCTCCCTTTTAATTAATTCATATTTTTGAATTAATCAGTCTTATTTTAGGAGGTTTCATATGGCAAAGATCAAGCCAAAACAGAAAATTAGACGTCGGAGGGTGACATTTTTATTTGAATCGAGCGATGCCAAAGAGGTCATCCTGGTGGGGAATTTTAATAATTGGAATGCAAAAAAACACCCCATGAAAAGTAATGAAAATGGGATGTGGAATAAGAGTGTGGTGATTCCTCCTGGAAGATACGAATACAAATTTTTGGTTGACAGGCAATGGGAAGAAGACCCCCAAAATGACAAGACCTGTCTGAATTGTTTCGGAACATACAATAATGTTTTTAACTTGACCGAATCTTAATCCGGGCAGGCAGGAACATGCTGGGGATTAAGACACAAGGGATAAATATATATGAATCATCTCCCAAAGAGTTGGTCGATTGATAAGGGGCCAAGGATTCAAGGGTTCGAGTGAAATGCTTTAAAAACCACTGAAGGATCCAAGGGGTCGAGGGTCCAAGGGTTCAAGTGAAAAACAAAAAAATATTCAAAGAAAGGAACCCAGATTTTGTTGGCAGGGGATTTAAATTTAACCGAAAAAGGTGAATTGGGTACACTAAATAAGACATCGCAGAAATCGAAAGAATGTTAAAGGCGTTGATAAAGTCTTTAGAAAACTAACCCTTGAATCCTTGCCTGCCCTGTTAAATTCGTAGACCATTTAACCGGGAACCCCTTGGAATCCTTGGACCCTCTTCTCCAACTAAATTGGAGAAGAACCCAATGTTTAGCAAGGAGTTGCTGCCATGAAAAATACGGAAAGGCCCTTTGAAAAAAGAAGTCATAACCGGTTACAGGCTAAAGATGGTCTGTATGCAATAATTAAATATAAACCCACTATCTTTGGCCAAATTATTAACATTAGCAAAGATGGTATGGCGGTTCGTTATTCGAGTAATGGACAGCAGTCACGCATGCCTTCCGAATTAGATGTCTTCATAATAGATAGTAATTTTTATATTGAAAAAATTCAGATAAAAATTGTTTCTGATTTTGAAATAGGTGATAAATCGCCTTTTAGTTCTCAAAAAAATAGGCAGCGATGTTTTCAATTTGGGGAAATGAAGTCCAGTCAGCTATTCCAGTTGGATTATCTCCTGCAGAACTACACAAAGTGAAACATGGAGTCAAATCTACGTTTGCCACTTGTGATAGCCTTGTGAACGTTCTGCCGAACGTCCCTCATTATGGGCCGAACTTAACTAGTGCTATTCGTGATGCACTTGCAACTTGAATTCACCACAAGCTGTATGTATGCCTAAATTTCAACCGTTAATTCGAGGCTGCTTTTCAAAGACGATAAGTACTTCTCAATTACTCAATCGGTCCCCCAGAAATTAGAGATCCCGAATTTTAAGATCCTACCTTAATTGATGCCGTTTTGTGCACAGCCACACCCAAGTGCAAGAGCTCAGGAGGTCAGTTGGCCGCTCAAAAACATACTTTCCATCTTACCGATTTCATCGATCACGATCAGCATGTCCGGCCGGTCCGGCATCATCGCAGGCACTGCAATCCGATCGATATCCTCAAGATTGACGCCGTATCGTCCAACCCTTAAGCGGCTATGGATACCCTGATGCGCCAGCACCCCTGTGCGATGATCCAGCGTATTGATGGAAAATCTCACCCGCTTTCCCGATTCCCTGATTTCCCGGGTAAAAAACCCGGTTGCCGGGGTATTGATTTTTTTTACAATCTTTTCAATAAGGGTCGATTTGCCGCATCGCGGAGGACCGGTAAAAAGAATATTTTTCTTGTCCATATCTATTCTCCTATATCAAGTACGTCCTAAATTGAGCGTTTCAAATAGTGACAGAACAATATAAATTATATCATTTCAATCAATTAGATAGTGTCTATCGTTTAAAAAATTCGCACCTATCGGGTGGATTGGTACGAGCAAAAAAATGTCACTATTTGAATCGCTCAATTTAGGTTTATATAAGAAATCAACTCCGATACTCACCGAGCCACGCCTTGAAAATTCCTTGGATGATTTGAAAATTTATGTTATTTAAATTTCTCAATAAAAGTTAAGGAGAAGGGTAATGATTTTTGAAAAGGAAAATGATTTTGTAGAAATTACACAAGCAATATCTGCCAGAACTAATGATACTGTATGGTTTGTGTATACCAATCTCGATTGGGAGAATTTACCTGTTGAGTTCCGGGCCCAAGTCTCTGAAACTGATCAAGAAGGACTTGAAAAACTTAAAAATGCCTTAGTAGAATGGGCTGATCGTAACGGATTTAAGCTAGTATTAAAAATATAACTATTTGGATAAAATAAGAAAAATAATGCGCAACGTTCGTGTAGAACGTTCACAAACCTTTTCATATGGCATCTATGCCCCCACTTCATCAACAACGCTCTCATCACCAATCATGACAAATTAGACACATAACATATTGAATTTTATGAATTTGGATTAGGAATCCATTGCTCTGTTCACTGAGTTACGGAGTCGATTTCGAAATCGTAAATATTTGTCAAAAGGCTGAATTACCGTTTTAAGGCATATCGCTTCACACCGAGTCTGTTATGATATTTGCACACCCCATCCGCTTTTGTAAAGGAACTTCACTTAACGCCCACCACAGCTTGCGCAATATTGTAACAGTAGTCACCGATCTTTTCGAAATTCGTCAAGAGGTCGATGAACACCATCCCCGGGTCAAGGATGCACTTACCGTTGCAGAGTCTTGAAATGTGACCCTGCCGCATCTCTTCTCTCATCAAGTCTATCATGTTTTCCATTTCCTCGGCTTGTTCCATAAAATCATCGATAGGTTGATGGATGCCCAGAGTGACAAGATCGATGAATGCGACAGCCTTTGCGGAGATTCTTTTCAAATCGGCCCTGGCAAATTGTGTAAATTGTAACTTGTCTTCTATGACTTTTTCTGTTAGTTGCGCGATATTCTCCACGGAATCACCGATTCTTTCGA
Source organism: uncultured Desulfobacterales bacterium (assembly GCA_937998305.1). Classification (GTDB taxonomy): domain Bacteria; phylum Desulfobacterota; class Desulfobacteria; order Desulfobacterales; family UBA11574; genus UBA11574. The sequence goes on from CALLDL010000170.1 coordinate 6,888, forward strand.
TGTTATTCGTCATTCTCATTAAACTGGAAATTTCTCTGGCCTCGGATTCGCTCACATCACTCTGAAAAATTCTGGTTAAATAGGAAGTGATTTCCTTTTGCATGTCATCCAAATAATTTTCAATACGTTTCCACTTGCTTAATTTTTTATAATCCCTGTCTTCAATCTGCTGGATCGTATTCTTAAGTGTGCGGGTGGCGGTTTCGGCCATCCTGACAATTTCACTGCGGACCTTGGCCAAAGCGGCGATGGGAGTATCATCAAACTGGGTACCGAAATTCGGTAACCGGTAAATATCTTCCGGCTCTTCCTCTTTAGGGGACAATAAAATTGCCACTTTTATCAGCATCGGCAGGAAGAGCAGAAAGATTGTCGCGTTGATGACATTGAACAACGTGTGGCCGTTGGCGATATAGCGGGCGACGTTGACCACGTCACCGTCAACAATTTCAGTAACCGATCCTGCTCCCAATTTCAGGGTTACAAACTCTACAAAACCGACGAAGTATGGAAAGATAAGCAGCATAAAGACTACACCGATGACATTGAACATGGTATGGGCTCTGGCGGCTCTGTGAGCATTGATGTTGTCGGAGCCGATGGTCGCCAGTTCGGCCGTAATAGTGGTTCCGATATTTTCCCCAAGAACCAAGGCCATTGCGCCCGAAAACGGAAGCAATCCCTGGGTGGCCAGGGTCATTGTCAATCCAATGGTGGCGGATGAAGATTGAACCAGGATTGTCAGAACAGCGCCAACAAATACACAGAGAATAAGACCGCTGGCACTGCTGGGATCGAATTTGGTAAAAAACTCGATAAAGGAAGGATCATTTTTAATCGGAGCCAGTCCGAGCTTCATGACCGTCATGCCGAAGAAAAGAAGACCGAATCCCAAGATTACCTCACCAAAGTATCGATATTTTTTTTGTCTGGTGAAGAATTTCATGAATACACCGATGGCGATAGCCGGCAGAGCCGCTTTGGTCAGTTTAAAAGCAATTAACTGGGCGGTCACAGTTGTTCCGATATTAGCGCCTAAGATAACACCTACAGCCTGTTGTAACGTCATTAATCCGGCGCTTACAAATCCGATCAGCATAACGGTGGTCGCTGAAGATGATTGCACCATGGCGGTAACTCCGGCCCCCGTAACGCAACCGATGATCCGGTTTGATGAAACCGCGCTCAGAATTTTTTTAATTCGTTTTCCGGCTGACATCTGGAGGCCGTCGGTCATCATCTTCATCCCAAGTATAAACAGGCCCAGGCCACCGATGGTTTGAATCAACACATTTAAAATACTCATAAATTTTCCCGAAACATATAAAGATTACCGCTGCAAAAAAGGGGGAGCTCATAAGAAGCTACCCCTTCACACAGAAATAGATTACAAACGGTTCAAAGGTAATATCAAAGTAACCAAAGTCAAGAGGAGATCATACCTTGATTATTGATTAAAATGAATCGACACTTCTCATGGATGTTGCCAATAGTTAAATATGGCGAAACCATTACTCATAGAATTCAAGGGTGCCTTGTACCACATTTTATCCAGAGGAAACGAGCGCCGCGACATCTTTTTAGAGGATGATTATTATGAGTCTTTTTAGGTGTTTAATATTATTATCAAAGCCTGAATTGTGAATTAAGGCCATTTGAGGACCTCCTATTAAGAGTAGACTTGTCCTTTGAGTTTTACATCATTTTTCTGCGATTCTCCCACTAATGACGAACCGCACATCTTATCGTTACGCTTGTTCCATAAAACCGGCGGACAAGTATCCGGTATCCCCCAACGTTCGTGCACGGACTATCTCGCCGAAGATGGAAAAACTTGTTATTCGACGGTTAGATATGATAGGGAACCAAAGGGTCCAAGGGGTCGAGGGTCCAAGGGGTCGAGGGTCCAAGGGTTCAAGTGAAAAGCAAAAAAATATTCAAAGAAAGGAACCCAGATTTTGTTGGCAGGGGATTTAAATTTAACCGAAAAAGGTGAATTGGGTACACTAAATAAAGACATCGCAGAAATCGAAAGAATGTTAAAAGCGCTGATAAAGTCTTTAGAAAATAGACCCTTGAATCCTTGCCCCCTCTTTTCCAACTAAATTGGAAAAGAACCTTGCAAATGAATCAGAAAGGCAGGTGATTGGCACTGATGTATATCCACATTGAAGAAATGTTGGCCCGAAACGCTAGAATGTACCCTGACGAGGTTGCCCTGATCGAGAGAATACCTTCAGAAAGCAGAAGATGGGAGATCACGTGGCAGCAGTTTGATGAGCGAGCAAACCGCTTTGCAAACGTTTTAATGGAAAAAGGCGTCAAGAAAGGCGCTAAAGTGGTGCACCTTATGTATAACGGTATTGACTGGCTGATTGCCTATTTTGGGATTGTCAAAACAGGTGCATGGGTCGTACCGCTTAACTTTCGCTATACCAGTGAAGACATAAAATACTGCCTCGACGTTGCGCAGCCGGACATTTTGCTCTTTGGGGATGAATTCACCGAGCGGGTAGACGCCATAAGGGACCAAATTCCAGTGAAGCATTACATCTGCGCCGGTAGAGAGATCCCGGATTATGCCGACCCTTTCGCCAAATTGCTCGAAGATGCGCCTGCGACAGCCCCCAATGTGACGCTGGGTGGCGATGATCCGTGCGGACTCTATTTCACCTCCGGTACCACAGGTCGGCCCAAGCCCATTCTTCTTACTCACAAAAACATGTTCTGTGCCTGCATGACTGAAAAGGTACACCACGGCCAGACCAGACAGGACAATTTCATTTTGATACCGCCCCTGTATCACACGGGCGCCAAGATGCACTGGTTTGGCAGCTTTATTGTCGGCGGCCGGGCCGTGATTCTAAAGGGCGTTTCCCCGGAATGGATCCTGGAAGCCGTCAGCGAGGAAGAAGGAACCATCGTATGGTTACTGGTGCCATGGGTCCAGGACATTCTGTTGAAACTGGATAGCGGGGCGCTAAAACTCGAGGACTATCGGCTCGATCAATGGAGACTGATGCACATGGGGGCCATGCCCATTCCCCGGTCTCTGATCGAGCGCTGGAAGACGTTTTTTCCTTCTATGGATTATAATACGACCTATGGCCTTAGTGAAGCCTCAGGGCCGAATTGCATGCACCTTGGAATTGGAAACACTCATAAAGTCGGTTCCATTGGGCGTCCCGGATTCAACTGGGAAGCCCGCATCATCGGAGAAGATGAGCGGAATGTGTCGGATGGCGATGTCGGAGAACTTATTGTTCGGGGCAACGGGGTGATGCGTGAATATTACAACAACCCTGAGGCCACGGCGAATGCCTTAAAAGATGGCTGGCTTCACACCGGTGACATGGCAAGACAAGATGAGGACGGTTTTATCTACCTTGTTGATCGGAAGAAAGATATCATTATTACCGGCGGCGAAAACGTGTTTCCCGTTGAGGTTGAACACTTTGTATACCGCCACCCATGTGTAAAAGACGCTGCGGCTATCGGCTATCCGGATGAGCGATTGGGCGAGATTGTGGCTGTGGTTATCGAGCTTGTTCCCGGCAAGACACTCACCGAAGAAGAGGTGTTGAACTATTGCCAGGAAGTGTCCCGATACAAAAGACCACGGAAAGTCTTCTTCGGAGAGATTCCCAGAAGCCCCACAGGGAAGATAGAGAAACCAAAACTGAGAAAGAAGTACATAGGAAGAAAGGAAGCATTCAGCCCGAATATTTCATGAAATCTTTTCATCGACAATTAAAAAATAAATGATTCCATATGCTTTGGATGAAAATTTTCCAGTAAACTTATTTTATATAGTAACGTTTTTAAATTTTTGTTTGACACTCATTTGAGGAAGAGACCTTATGACCAAGACTACATTTACCTACGCCAACACAGCCAGAGAAATGGAAGTTTATGGCTACGATTCTATGATCAAAAGCCATTGCAGAATGTGCCATGGGGGTTGCGGGGTGCTTGTCTACATCAAAGACGGAAAGGTTGCCAAGATTGCCGGTGACCCGGATTGCCCCATAAACCACGGCACACTCTGTTCCAAGGGAATCGGGTCACTTCAATTGGTCTATCACCCGGATCGTTTGACCCATCCCGTTAAGAGAAAAGGCCCGAAAGGCAGCGGCAAGTGGCAACAAATTTCCTGGGATGAAGCTCTGGATACCATTGCTGAAAAGATATTGAATTACAAGGAATCCTTTGGGGCTGAATCCATCGTCATGGGCTATGGAACCGGAAGGGAAAACGAAGCCGCAATTTATCGGTTTGCCAACCTTTTGGGAACGCCGAATGTCCTCACGGCGGGTCATTTTTGTTACGGGCCCCGTCTCGCCACCACCATCATCACCTGTGGCTCGAACCCCATTGTGGACTATGAAAACCATCCCAAGTGCATCATGGTATGGGGCAACAACCTGGTCATCAGCAACCCCGACTGTTATAAGGGGGAGCCCTTTTCTCGAGCGTTGGATGCCGGCGCGAAACTGATCGCCGTGGACCCGAGGCGCACACGCATTGCTGCCAGAGCAAATGTCTGGCTGCCGCTCAGGCCTGGAAGTGACACCGCCCTCGCCCTGGGAATGCTCAATGTGATCATTAACGAAGTGCTCTATGACAAGGACTTCGTTGAAAACCACGTCCATGGATGGGCGTCTTTCGTAGAACGGGTCAATGAATATCCGCTAAGCAGGGTGGAGCAAATCACCTGGGTGACAAAAGAAAAGATCAGGGAGGCAGCCGTTTTATTTGCCACAACCAAACCTGCCGCTATCCAGTGGGGCGTTGCCATTGAACAGCAAATCAATTGTGCGGATAACAACCGGGCCCTTCTGGCCCTTATGGGGATCACCGGAAATATCGATGCACGCGGAGGCCAGGTCCTGTTCAGACCGCCCAAGATCAAAAATGTGGGCCAATTCGGCGCCCACAAAATGCTTTCTAAAGAACAGGCTGAAAAACGACTGGGCGGAAACCGGTTTCGCCTTGCAGGGAACTTTGCCATCATCAATCCCAAATGCGTCTGGGATGCGATCCTTGACGAGAGCCCCTATCCTGTAAAAATGCTCTTTTTGATCAGCTCAAACCCGGTCATCACCCGCGCCAATGCAAGGCAGGTATACCGGGCCCTTGAAAAAACGGAATTCATGGTCGTCTCCGACTTCTTTTTAACGCCCACAGCCGAACTGGCCGATCTTGTTTTACCGGCAGCAACCTGGCTGGAGATGGACTATATCGGTGATTTCTGGAAGCGACACGGGTATATCCTTCCCCGGCGGAAAGTGGTCCAAGTCGGAAAGTGCCGATCCGATCATGAGATGCTCAACGACCTTGCCCATCGGGTGGGTCAGGGACAACACTGGTGGGAGACCTTTGAGGGCGGACTCGATTACATCCTTGAACCCATGGGTATCACCTGGCAGGAATTTAAAGCCATGGAATACATCAGGGGGGAATTGACGTACGAAAAACACAAAGAACATGGCTTTTCCACCCCCACCAGAAAGTTTGAACTCTATTCCACGCTGCTGGAAAAATGGGGTTATGATCCCCTTCCACAGTTTCGAGAACCCCCTGAAAGCCCTTACAGTACGCCGGAATTATTCAAAGAACATCCATATATCCTTATCACGGGGCGGAGACAGCCCGGCTTTTTTCACAGCGAGAACCGCCAGTTGCCCTGGCTCAGAGAACTCCACAGGGATCCAATCGTTGAGATACACCCCGAAACCGCCGAAAAAGAGGGCATCGAAGAAGGGGATTGGGTCATCATTGAATCGCTCCGGGGCAAGGTCAGACAACGGGCAAAACTCTTCGCCGGTATGGACCCGAGAATCGTTTCGGCGGAACATGGCTGGTGGTTTCCTGAAAAGAAAGATCCGCTCCACGGCTGGGACGAATCCAACATTAATATTCTGACAGATAATGCCTATGAAACCTGCGACCCGGCCATGGGTGCCACCAACGTCAGAACACTCCTGTGCAAGATATATCCTGAGAATCGTGAAGGAGACCGATAATGAAGAAATACGCACTGATCATAGACCACATATCCTGTTGGGGATGCAAAACCTGCGAAGTGGCCTGCAAGCAGGAAAATAACGCTCCCGAAGGGGTCAAATTGATCGACGTCTTTGAAGGGGGTCTTAAAACCGTTGACGATAAAACGGATGTAATATTTCAGTCGAATGTCTGTATACACTGCGATGAGCCCGCATGTGTGGACAGTTGTCCTGAACAAGCCATTGCACAAAGGGATGACGGTATTGTGGTCTTGGACGAAAAAACGTGCACCGGCTGCCGGCTTTGTATGGATGCCTGCCCTTACCATGCCATTTCCTTTGATACACAAAAAGACGTTGCAAAAAAGTGTAACCTTTGTCATCACAGGGTGGACAACGGACTCATACCCGCTTGTGCCGACAATGTTTGTCTGGCTCACTGCATTTATTTCGGAGATCCTGATGCCATTCAAAGACAGATCAATGAAAAACACATTCGCAGAAACCCGGTGAAAAACAAGGAGCTATGATGAAACCCTTATTACTATTTGTCAAAAACAGGATAAAATACCTGCCAATGTTCGTTTTAATCCTCTTTGCCTTGTCTGCCTGCGCATCACGCCCTTACATGAAGGTCAATTATCAGCTGCCGGATAAAATTCAGGATAAGCCGGCAATAACAGAAATCCAATTGAGCGTGGTGGATCAGCGGGCCAATCAAAATCCGTTAAGCCTCACCGCCCGCGAAAAGCTAAAGGATTTTCACGACAGCTATATGCTAATCATGGCGCCCAAAAGTGAAGACGCCCCCATTGCGGGAATTTACGACCTTAGAACCTTGTTCGAAACGGTTTTTAGAAAGCGTCTGGATCAAATGGGAATCCAAGTGGTCGATTCCACCTCTTTGCAAATCCCGAAACTGGAAGTGGCGGTTACGCTCTTTCAGCTCGATCATCGAGATCACAAATGGCACTTTCGGATGAGCTATGCCATCAGGCTGTTAAAAGATGGGAATGTCCTTGTAAAGCAAACGATTAGCGGAGAAGCGGAACGGGTTGATGTCCCGGGTATGGATGATTCCGGTACCACGGTGAGCGAAGTTTATGCCGACTTGATCAATCAGTTGGATATTGCGGCCCTTTTGAGTAAACAACTACCCTCTTAGAGGCTGTGTCAGAATATCAATTTTGGTTCTTTATCAAGGCAGTCGAGGATTTTAACCACCCCAGTACGATCTGCCGGACCTACGGGGCAGGCAGGAATACTTGAAGTATTTTGAGGATTAAAATCTGAACCTAACGCCGAGAAAGGGCCAATAGGGGTATTATGACACAGCCTCATAGCGGAAGGCTTTCCATTGAGGCCGAACGCGCTGCTTAACCATACAAAGCCGTCTCGGTCTCGAAGGCGATGCTCGGCAAAGTCCCCGGGCTTGGTCAGGCCAAAAGATTCGTCGCCTCTTGCATCATCCGTCCGATGGGCAAGTTTCGAGGGCACGACCGTTCCGCCTCACTAAAGTCCAACTGAGTCAAAAGTGCTCTTGTTTGAGCCGGCAGTGTTTCGAAGGTGTAACGTGCCAGCATTAAATCCTGGTAAGAATGAGCATACATGAGGCAGCGCATGACATCGTTTATCGGCACCTTTATACCAAGCACTTCTGAACAGAGACTCCCGCATCCGGCGCAATAGTCGTTGCTGGTTTCCTTAGCGTATTGGGCCAACAAGGCACGATCGGACTGTGAAAGGCGGGTTTGTTCGACTGCTGCCGCCGCGTTGGTCGCCATAATGGTGAGATTGGGCATCTGAGAGCATATGCTGGCGATGCGTTTATCTTCCCAAACAGCCATTAGCTTTGCCTGATGATCTGTAAATCCTTTCTGCATAAAGCGGCCTGCCATCTCTATTTCAGAATCGGAATCGCTCTTGATCGGACCGCCGCCCATGGTCTTCATAGCCGTGAGGCCGATACCGGCTCGGTAGCAGGCATCAACCGCCGCTTTCATGCGGGGCTCGTGCATCAGGCGGAAGTTGTATGTAAACATGATGCCGTCTATCCACGGCAGCCGGGCGGCCCCCTCAAGGCAGTCTTCCATGTTGGAATGTGTGCTAAAGCCGAACAACCTCAACTTGCCGGCCTTTTTCATGGCCTGGGACCAGGATTTCAGGTCGGGGTCCATCTTATCGATGCCTCTGATGCCATGCACAAAAAGCAGGTCAATGTAATCAGTATGCAGGCGTTTCAGGCACGCTTCAAGCCGGGGCGTAAAATCGGTACCCCTTCTTAGTGAAAGCTTGGTCACCAAAAACACTTGCTTGCGGGTACCGGGATTTCTGGCGAACCAGCGACCGATGCCCTCTTCGCTGCGGCCGCCGCCGTACCCTTCAGCGGTGTCCCAATAGTTGATTCCCCACTCAAGCGCTTTAGCGAGCATTAACCGATTGTTCAAAATGTCAAACATCCCGCCAAGTGAAAGCGTGGAGACCTTTATGCCCGACCGGCCGAAGGGTCTGCGGGGCATCGGCGCCTTGGGAAGGGCGATCTGGGCCGAAGCCTGACGGGGCTGCCGGAGAGCGGTACCACCCACCGCAGCCCCTAATCCGATGGCTACCGCCTTTTTTAGAAAGCCGCGGCGGTTGGATGTATCATTTTTATTCTCATCAAATGACATGATTCATACCTCCTTGGATACCGAACTACTCGGTCTTGGCGGCCGGGTCTGTCCGGCGACCCTGGCCGAGGTCGAAAACCGGCTGGAATTTGTATCTGCGCATGATCACGTCCTCGGGGGCCTGCAGGCTGG
>CALLDL010000171.1 GCA_937998305.1 uncultured Desulfobacterales bacterium
GGTAACGCGAACAACCGATGGTTGTTCGCGGCAATGGGCTTAACTATCCAAATGCATCAACTCGAAGCATTTAAACAAGGTAAATCAACTTGGATTATCAAAGAACGGGTTTTGGGATAAACTCCCCGACCCCTCAATTAACTACAACTAATCGGGAGATGATCCAAATATCTTTACCTATCCCCTATCCTTCTACAAATTTCAACGGTCAAACAAAATACGATATCCGGGGCCAGCTGTTCGGCAATGGTTTTATCGAACAAAATTTTTGCTTCAGCTGGAAAATCATCATCCTTTTCCCAAAATTGAACTACCACAGGAATACGCGGTGTTATTTCGAAAGCATAGGCTGCATCTGCCATGTCAAGTGGAATTCCATCGAGTCGTTCGCATTTTTCTTTGAATTCTTCGATATTGTTTTCATATTGCGTTTCGATGATATGGGTGGGTATTTTGTGTGGTCCACGAAAAAAGGTAACGCCGCCAGGAATATCTTTTTCGGATATCCATTCTTTGCTTATGTTTATGTTCTTTGATCTTAAAAGATAAAAGATAATGAAGAGGCCTAATAAATGACTTACATCCGGGTTATCGTCCTTAAGCCGTATTATTTTAGACTCGTGGGGATAGATGCCATAATCTTCACCCCAAACGGATATTCGATACCCTTTTTTAATGGGATCATAATCGCATAATGCCAGCCGGCAAACATCTTCGGGATTTTTTTCAGCCAGTTCAAAAAAGTAGCTGTTGTCGATTGAATTTGTCATATTATGTTTAATGCCTCCAATGATAGTTTTATAGATACTGGTTTTAATATGACCGGCCTAAGCCACCATCAACACAGATACTCTGTCCGGTGATATAACCGGCATCGTCTGAGAGCAAAAAAGCCACCGTCTTTGCTATCTCTTCTACTGATCCCGATCGCTGAATAGGAATATTTTCTTTTGTTTCACTATCTATGGGATAACTGTCGACAAAACCGGGAAGAACATTATTCATCCGGATTCCCTGGTTTGCATACCGGTCAGCAAAAAGCTTTGTAAAAGCGGAGAGTCCCGCTCGCAACGATGAAGACAGGGGAAAGTCCAGACTGGGTTCTCTGGCGCCAAAGGAAGATATATTTACAATGGAACCACCGTTTTTCTTTTCCATCATCGGAACGACAAGCCTTGCGATCCGAACGACGTTTAAAAGCAGCAGATCGAGGCCATGGTGCCATTCTTGATCTGATATCCCCAAAAGATCTCCTTTATCAGCATGGCCCGTGTTGTTAACCACGGCATCGATCCTGCCATATTGCTTAAAAGCACTATCGACAACTCGCCTCAAATCGTCTGGGTTCGTGACGTCACCTTGCAATCCTATTCCCTGAAGTGTATCTGCAAACTCTAACACAGCGGCGGAACGCGACATCAAAACAAGATCATATCCGCGTTGAGCCAGCTCCCTGGCACAAGCAGCCCCCATCCCCTTGCTTGCAGCGGTTACAACCGCGACTTTTTTAGTCATCGCTCCTCCTATTATTTGTAGCTATTATTTCAATCGATCCAGGATTTTCTTCGCGCCCTGATAGTCCAGGCCTTCCTCATGTGCGACAATGCGGTAGAATTCACAATGAACACAACCGGTCATCTTCGACGCGAACTCTCCTTGAACCTCACCATCGCAAAAGGTTCCGGTAATGGCCCAGCACGCACGCCCTCCCATTTTACCGGAATTCATGCCGTCTGTCCTTGACTCGATCGAAGCAGGGCAAACGTTCAGCTCATCCACTCTTTCTCCGCCTGGTTGTCTCCCGCATTTCATGAATTTCCAACAATTCATCTTGATCATAACGCCACTCCAGTGAGGAATCCAACAAAATATATCCTATGTCCTAACCTTCATTTACCGATAGGATTTTGGATTATTATTTCATTTCTACTTCATCCTTTTCAATGTCTTCCAATATTTTAAAAACATATCTTGCTGGCCAATCTGCAACAGCTCCGGATAATGCGACTGAAACTGCAGTAGCTTCTAATATTTCTTGACGACTTACACCTAAGCCAACAGCACTGCTGACATGATACTCAATTCAGCCATAGCAGGCTTTTGATATACTAATTCCCAAGGCGATAAGTTCTTTGTATTTTTGTGAAAGATCGCCGCTTTCAAGAGCCTCCATTTCAATTCTGTCCATATCTTGAAATGTTTTGATTCCGCTCTTTTGCATTTGCAAATTATACTTCTGTCTCAATTTTCTGGTTTCATCTGTGTCTATAAACATAATCTGTCTCCCATTTATTATCGGAATACTGCCATTATTACTTTAAGATTGTCTGTGCAAGGTTTAGGCATTAATACCAATAGTCGTAAATCACCTGACTTCAAATTATAGAATATATATAAGTAAAGCGCCAAAAATGTAAAACTACCAAGGTTTTGGAGAATCAAAGCGCACTTGCATTGATATGTTTAAAGTTGATTCAACCCGCAAAGGAACAGCAGTAATCCGTTGTTTTTTTAACCTTCAGTCCGAATTTGGATTGTGCCGGCACTTCAAACGTCTCTCCACCCTCAATCCATTCCCATTTGTCAGATCCCGGAAGCAACACTTCCAGTCCGCCACTGATAATCTCCATGATTTCTTTTTGGTCGGTGTTAAATTCATATTCGCCCGGGAGCATAACCCCGAGCGTCTTTTTAGATCCATCCGGAAATAGAATGGAACGACTCGTAACCTTGCCGTCAAAATAGATATTTGCTTCTTTAACGATTGTAACATTTTTAAACTCTGACATAGGGTTTTCCTTTCACCTAAACTGAGCGTTTCAAATTTTAAAAGAGGATAAAATATCTTTTATTTTTAATGAATTATTATTTTTTCATGCTATAGCGATCAGGTTCATTAAAAAATGTAATGTCAGCATATCCAGCAAAGATTTTCCCGGAATGAATAACACCTTCGGGAATATAATAGATGTCACCTTTTTTATATTCCCGTTTGGTCCCATCTATTATGAGATCAATCCTTCCATTTAGCACAAACCCAACTTGAGCTGCATGTGAGTGCTCAGGAAGATCTACATCTTTTTCAAACTGCATGAATATCAATTGATGATCCCGGGCCTGGGACAAATAAGCCCTGATACCATCAAGCGGTATATCAGCTTCCGGCAGATTTCTGATCGGGCCAGGAAAGATGTGTTCCATTTCTATCCTTTCATCACCGTTGGTCGATGTTGTTCGACATGATTACTGTAGTATTTTGATTTCCTTCCCACACAGGTCAGGTTTTATCTATTTACTTCTTTCTTTTGTCTTTTAAATAAATTGCCTTAGAGAAACCTTCCCCCACTGATCTTTCTTCGATCTGAAAAAGCTTTGTGGCTGTCACGAGTTCCCCTAGTTTTTTGTAACCATAGTTTCGAGGATCAAACCCTGGCGACTGTTTGGCAATGTTGTTACCGACAGCTCCAAGGTGGGCCCAGCCACTGTCATCCGAAGAAGCCTCAACTGCGTTTCTGAATAAATTGACGAGTTTTGTATCTTGTTTAAGCTCCTTGCTGGTTTTGCGACGAATCGTCTCGGTATCGTCATCCTTGGATCGCAGCACCTCAGTGAATATAAACTTGTCACATGCGGAAACGAATGCTTCAGGAGTTTTTTTCTCCCCGAATCCATAAACAACAAGACCGGCCTCTCTTATCCTTGAGGCCAACTTAGTAAAATCACTATCGCTGGATACAATGCAGAATCCGTCGAATTTACCCGCGTAAAGCAAGTCCATTGCATCGATTATCATTGCACTATCGGTAGCATTTTTTCCCAAGGTATATCTAAACTGCTGTATGGGTTGAATTGAATACTGTAATAGAACCTCTTTCCACCCCTTGAGGCCCGGCACCGTCCAGTCACCGTAAATTCTTTTTACATTGGCTGTTCCGTATTTTGCAATTTCCGATAGTAGGCCTTCAATAATAGAAGGTTGAGCATTATCTGCATCGATTAGTACTGCCAGTTTTTCAATTTTTCCGATGGTCATATTTTATTCCTTTATGCGTCTTGTGTTTCTAACAGGCACACGATGATGCGCACCCATGATTTAAATCTATAACGATACAGCCTTTTTTATGGTTTTGCAGAAAATAGTATCCGGGACCACGATAAAGCAACCGTACCGATTGCAACGCCCATGCAGTAGATCTGATGTCTTTTTTCCAGAAAATAACAAAGATACAGGGCGTAGAGAAGTCCGAGACAAATCCCCGCTATAAAACCAAACAGATGTGCCGTAAGGTCCGAGTGTTTGCTTGAACCCAACAATCCGAGCAGGGCCAGGCCGCCGGCAAGGGGAAGCCATGCTTTCATACGCTGGCCGGCGATTTTTATTTTTTGGCTTAGCTGATATGCGGCCAGAATACCGATAGCACCGAATACAGCAGTTGATGCGCCGATCGAAATATGACCGTATTGAAACAGGGCAGCATTGGCCAGGTTGCCTAAAATCCCGGTTAACAGTATCATCAACCAGCCGACACCCGCCCCGGTGATGCTGCAAACAGCAGTGCCAAATATGGCGATTCCAGCCATATTGCCTGCCAAATGCGGGTAGCTCGAGTGCAGCATCAAAGCAGTAACGGTCCTGTAAAATTCCCCATTGAGAATATCATATGCAGACGCGCCATATTCCCTGACAATTTTATCCACGCTACCGGACATGTTAACGGATATACTGCATGCCATTAAAATCAGGCTTGCCCATATGCCCGTGAAAGTCTTCTGATACGTTTCTGTTTCCTGCGCATCCGGCAGCGGAACATGTCGATTCTCCTCAATATATTGCTCGATAACCTCCAAGGTTCTGTCGTAAATCGTCTCATCAACCCAAATTTCCCAGCCGCTGCCGGATCTTCTTATGGAATACGGCAGATCATATGCATCCAGCACCAACGCATAGGTGTCTGCCTGGTCTTGTGTGAGATTTTCACATAATATTTCAATCATATGATGAAAAAGTCTTTAATGAAAATTATTATTCTCTGCGGCCTTTGCGTTTCAAGCGAAGCTCCCGTCATAACGGGAACAAGCAGGCGGTGAAACAATATAAATAACACGTTATCGAACTTACGATCAGAGCACTAAGTTCTACCAATTAGAAAGCAAGCCTTCCGAATTTTAGGCTGTTTATCCTAATTTACATTGGAATAATCCCAAGAATTAAAACAAGTCCGATTTGTGTGATCTCTTATAAATATATTTTATGTTCATTGGGTTAGATGCCCTTGCTGGAACGCCACGCGACGGTATCACCCGCGAACTTGATTTTAATCTGCTTGTCGGATGCCCCCCACATGCAACTTTTCGTTTTCAGTACAGGTTCTTCGCATGTGTCCGGTTTTCCCAGAACCCCAACGACTTCCTCGTAGCTCATTCCAATTTTGATCTTATTATAATTTTCTTTGTTGACCTTACTGCATCCGGCGAGCGCCAGTATCGAAAATACGCATATCGCCAGCACCAACAGCTTTATCATAGATATAATTCGTTTCATTTGTCTTTTTTGATCCCCTGTTTTTTTTAGCCAATATAACATCTTTGTTCCTGAGTTAACTGTGTGTATAGGCCCATAAGCGCTTATTTTACGTGGTGGTTTAAGAAGCGCTTACTATACCGCAGTTAGCTAATTTCTTCACCACCTTATACGTTGCTCTTATGAGTTGAATTCAAGAAATATTTTAGTGTATTCTTTTTCAAATTTTTCCCCTTCCCATTTTTCAGAGAATAGAACCCAAGAGAGTAGAATATATTTCTCCCATACCACAATTATAACTTAATTTCAATGGGTTATATTTACAGGCCAAGAAGTGTCACGGCGTGTTATACCTCTAATGAACGATACATACGCATTTATAGCTATTAACCTGACATCTTTTTTAAAAAAACAAGTTAAATCTAAATTAAAAAAGCAAAAACAGTGCCATTTTCTAGATATTGAATTTATTGGTTTTTTTGAAGACAAGGGTAAAATCATGCACATTTTTATGTGCATGGTGTGTATGGTTTTATTTCGTCATAAAAAACCTGGTCCTCTGGGCCAGGTCAGAGTTTTCTGGCTCTGCCAAAAGAATTGATGCAAGAGTTTGAAGTGAACTAAAGTTTAAAGTGAGCTAAAGTTAAGGAATTCTAACAATTATATAAAATCAGCGGAGCGAAGCGACTCCATAACTTTAGGCACTTTAGATCACTTTAGGCACTTTTAACTTGTCTGGCTTTCAGGGAAACAGCCCCTTTTAGGGGTAAACCAAAGCCTGGTCCTTTGGGCCAGGATTCTTTAC
>CALLDL010000172.1 GCA_937998305.1 uncultured Desulfobacterales bacterium
GAATAAAATCAAACTACTGCACGATATTCTAAAAGGCCATGGACATGTTCTCTTTTACGCGCTTTTGTTTGCGAGTTCTTGCAGATCTAAACGAAATTATCCGGCGGCTGAAACGGAATGTTATTCTGACAATAGCTATAAAGCATTTGAAAACTGTTTCCTAAACTTTGTTGCACCACCATTTGCAGGGTGTCTAACTTTTATGCAATTTATCCCAAGCTGATTGAGTATGTTAAAAGATTTTTCACCGACAGCAATGATATTTCCTATTTTGGTGATTTGTATTAATTGGGTTAAGATATGTGCACCTGCATGAAACTCACTCACTCTTGGTGTCCTGTTGGATAGATACCCTGATTCAGGTTTAAAAGGATGCCATGGGAATGCGTTCCATAAAATAAAATCTTTAGGGTTAAGATTGGATTCAATTATATGTCCCCAAACAATGGTTGCAGTAGGTTCTGAGAAACCGTTAGGTTTTAAATCAGGTCGGCTTGTACGTTTTGGTTCAATTTTAGAAAAAACGTGTTCCGGGAAAATGCCCTTTTTAGCATGGCCGCCCAAGAGAATCCTTTCAGAAGTCATCGGAATACCGGTGAAGTGCCCTCCCTGATATCCTATTGCCTCGGCAATAAGAAGATATTTTGCTTTACCGATTCGTTCATTCATGTATTGAAATAGTTGCTGTCTACGTATTTTCGATCCCTGGTCATCAATATCATTTTCCGGGTCAACTTCCCACCAAGGATTAAAAATTTCGTCTGCTTCAGAGAAACTCTTAAGTGATTTTATAAACGTTTTAATCATTAGCCATCTTCAATGTTTCGATTTGTTCATTAATTTACTACTTGATATTATCCTCACCGAAGCATCCATATGTTGTAGATATTAATTGAATCGTGAAGCAGACCTGCCGCAAGGTTCACCTCGTTCAGTTGGTGTCTTTGACAAGGGTGCTGAAGTTTGAGATTCCCTTGAAGAGACTTTCCGATCTTGGAAGGGATTTCGTAAGGGGACTTTTACATTTGGGGCAAAGAGCCTCGGTTTGCTTATCCCCGCGAAATACAACCGCATTAAAAAGATGGTCGCAGTTCTCACATTTGTACTCGATGGTCGGCATGAAGGTATCTCTGAATGATCTTTTTTAACTTATGAACGTTTACCTGTATTTTATACTTCTTTAATCAAGAATCATGGTTTGACCACATGTTCCCGGAAGCCCCCCTATTTCCTAAATCTCACACTGCTGAAAGGCCTGCATGATTTTACGAGCGACCGCATTTTTACATTCAACCGGGCATTGGGATAGATCTTCGACACGATTGCAATGCGCTTCACACAGAGGACTATCGAATTTGATATCCGTGAACATGTTCCCCTTATCCAGCGACAAGAAATTCTCCACGTCCACCGCAAGCGTCGTATCACATTGGTTTCCCTCCAAAATATGATTGAACAAGTAGTAACCGGATTCGGTTTCTTTGAAGCTGGCTTGGAATCCAACCAGACAAATAAAGGGGTCTCCCAAAAAGTCGTCTCTGACTTTCCATGTATATGCACATTTGGAACAGATTTTGAAAGGATTCATTTTAAGGTATCATTCAACATCTCAAAAATTGAGATTTTCAGTCATTTAGGGAACATTCTTAACATATAAAGTTCTTGTTCGATCAGAAAATATTGATTGCTCTTGCCAAAGAATCGATTTGTAACGGTTTTGAAATGGTATTCGAATATCATTAATAGAAAAAAGGGGCAACTTAATATGTTAAGATGTCCCCAAAGTCGCACAAAAAATCAAAAGGACAAACCCTCTCAAATGGATTTGCCCTTATTGAAAAATGATATTAAAGGAAAATAAAGCCTCTGACACTTAAGATTTCATAGCTACGAAACAGCATAGCAAAGACTTTTTATGTGGATTTCCCTTAACCTTTTCACCAGACCTTTCTAATTTTAATTTTTCCTTTTCTGTGATCATATGGAATATGCGAACCATCTATTCACAAAGGAAATATCAATTAAACTTATGTGGTCATTATTTCTGACAATTAATCATTTATACCAAATTAGTCCGAAGGGACACTTATTGGAACTCCCTCATAAGGAGTTCTTCTTGTATTTCTATGGGTCTGAACGTCCCTCATCGATTTAAGAACATCAATACTGCTTTTTAATCCTTTAGTATACCTTGCCATATTTATAGCCATTCCAGCAACTTGAGCCAAAGCTTGGACAAAATTCACATCTCCCAGCGTGAACTCCCAAGGTTCAGACGTATACACACGCATAGCCCCTATTAAATTCCCACCAACCACGATAGGCACCGATAGTAGGGAAGCAATTCCTTCTTTCTGGGCTTCATTAGGATATTGGATTCTTGGATCATCCATAACATCATAGATCGCCACAGGCCCTTCCTCCAAAGATTGGGCAATGGAACGCAACGCACTTACAGGGCCTTTATTTATATACTCATCACTCAACCCGTATGATGTTGCCAACTTTAGTTCATTGTTTTTACGATTGATCAGAAACAAAGCACACCCCTTGGCATGCAAAGCTGTTTTGATGCTATCTACCGTCATCAGAGCAACTTCTTCCGGGTCCTTGGAATGAGAGATTGCCTTCGTAACCTTTAGCAATGTTTCATAATTTATGAGCTGTTTTTTCATGAGTTTTCTCCTTTCAAAAGGTCATGGAAGGTCTTAAAAATTTTGGTCTTTTCGGGATGTTACGATAAGCTCCTAACTGAAAAAAATGTTCTGTTAGGAGCAAGGCATGCAAATTTTGAGGGGCTTCTCCATGGCGACAACCTCCTGAGTAGAGGTCAAATGATTGAAGTGACAAAACACCAGATGAGGAGAAACGAATTGAGAATATGATAATCTGAACAAGAAGTGTTACAGAATGGAAAACAAATCGAAATGGAAGATCAATCTCAAAAGAAAATCTATAAAAATAAATTACCTTAAAAACATTGATTGTGTCAATGAAATAATGATTCTATGTGTTCATGCTACTTTGTGGCATTGAATGGTGAAATAATTCAAATAGAATAAGCGCTTTGCTTGAAGGGAATCTAATCTTATGTGCGTCCCCTACTCTCTATATCTTTTATAGGTTTCGGCGTTACTTTTAAAACTTGAAAAATACGGGTGCCAGCATAACTGTCACGATTCCCACGAGTATGGACAGCGGAATGCCGACCTTGGCATAATCGGTAAATTTGTAACCACCGGGCTCATAAACCATCAGGTTGGCGGCGTACCCCATGGGCAAGATCCTCAGCTGGGCGCCAAAAAGGGTTTTGGGACGGCCGATCAGCTTATCCGTGATCATGCCGATGGCGCCGGTGGAATACATGCCGGCGGCAACCATGAAAAACGCCCCTATGGTTAAAACGCCCGGATTGGAGAATCCCTTGAGACTCTCTTTCAACGGAGCGAGACGAAAGGTGATGGTCAGGGTCAAGGCCCCTAAAAAAATAAGTGCGGGGGGCAGTTTGGTTCTGATGAGCAGGCCGAAGGTCAGCGCGAGAATCGCGATGGTTATATAGGCGTCGATTGTCATTGTGGCACCTCAAAAAGATTTATCAAGGTTTGATTCTAAAAAACCGGGTTCCTGTTTTTAGCCACAAGAACTTGATGTTGCACAGGCTGAACACCCTTCTTCACTTAAAAAGATCCGAATGGGCGAAGTTTCTCTATCTTTAAAATATTCAGCAATCTTATCTGTAGCTGATTTTGTAACTTCAAGCATAATATTCTCCTTTTATTAGAAATATCTGTATGACTGAAGAATTTTAGACCTTACGGAAAAATAGTTACAGTTATTTGATCTGTCAATTCAGGTATGGGTTGTAAAAAAAATAAACCAAAGAAAACAATGGTGTTAGCGGTCATGCGCTTTTATTTGCGAGTTCTTGCCGATCTAAACGAAATTGTCCAGCGGCGGAAACGGGACGTTATCTTGAGAATTGCTATCACCCTAATATTTCATGAAATTTTTCGGGCTAAAGAGGTTCCAAAACAGTATTGACTTGTTTATGGGGGTCGCGAAAATCTCTATTAATATGACGGAAAAGAATCATTTCTCCGTAGATTTCAGCTGGGAAGTAACGAAATCCCAGTCGACGACGTGATTGAGTACATTTTTAACAAAGTCTGCCCTGCGATTCTGATAGTCCAGATAGTAGGCATGTTCCCAGACATCCACCGTGAAGATCGGCTTCAGCCCGTGGGCTATGGGTGTGTCCGCATTGGCGGTCGTGACAATCTTAAGTTTCTCACCGTCAAGGACCAGCCAGGTCCAACCACTTCCAAACTGGCTTTTGGCCGCATCCAGAAATTTTTTTTCAAAGGTGTCGAGGCTCCCAAACGATTTTTTGATCCAATCAGCCAACTCGTCACCGACCGTTCCACCATCCGGTTTAAGGCATTTCCAGAAAAAAGCATGATTCCAGGCCTGGGCGACATTGTTAAAGATCGCGGTGTACTCTTTTTTTCCGGCGGTGAGCAGGATAATCTCATCAGCGGTTTTGCCTTCAAAGCCTCCCCCTTGAAGGAACTGGTTTGCCTTGTCCACATATCCAGCATAGTGTTTACCATAGTGAACGCGCATGGTTTGATCAGAAATGTACGGCTTGAGTGCATCCATCTTATACGGAAGCGGTTCAAGGGCAATCGATGGTTTCTCACCTGCTTTTCCGCATCCGGTGAGCAGAAGTGCCAAACCGATCACCCCAAGTAGACACACGCCTTTGGGTAAATGATGAACCTTTTTTATCCAATGTTTTTTCATGGTGCTCTCCTTAACTGTAACAGCGTCCTAACCGTGCAGCAACTCGACCGAGGACTTCGAGCGGTTTAAACAAATCGTTTTTTTTAATCCGGGCAAAGGCTACTTTGCACCCGATCCCTGCTTGTTGGAGTGAAACGTAAATCCCGTCATCGGGGCCCAATTAAATTTTTCGAAGAAAAGGAGCGGAGCGAATTTAACCGGGGGCCCCCACTCTTTGCTCATTCCTCTTTTCTTTTTTCTTCCGTTTCTGTCCCCTGCCCCTCTCTTTTAATCAAGCCCCAAGGTTTACCCCGTTAAATTTTTCGAAGAAAAGGAGCATAGCGAATTTAACTGGGGTTTGACTCCACTCACAACGGTTCATCTTCAATTTTCCTTAACGTTTTATTTCATACTCAACCTGAATTCAAGTTTGATAGGGGACCCTTTCACATTAAAAATGTCCTATCTCCCGAATTGTCAAGGCAGTGCAGAAACAATTTCTCGATATTCATCTTCTTTGAAAGCCCGGAAAGATTCCGTCCGCACATTCCCAAAAGAACCAAGTGTCAAAGCGATCTTAGCAACAGCCTCATCGTTTGGTGCTTCCGTCACGAGAATGATGTCGTACCGTCCCATAACAAGGTAAAATTCTTTTAGCTCAGCGCCCATGCCTTGAAATGCTTGTTTAGCGGCTTCAAGGCGCTGGGGACTTTCTTTTACATTTTCTATGCCTTTTTGCGTATAGTTTACTAAAGTTATATAAGTTGGCATGGTAACACCTCCCTATTTATTTAAGGGCCCCCTAAAAGAACGACATGCACAATTTATAGTGCTTCTCCATTGGTAAAACTATTGAATGGATGTTGATATTTTGAAATGATAAATCAAAAAACGATATAAGCTAATGAAGTGCTAATGGGAAATAAAATCTCTGCAATAATAGATGTTCCGCGATGGAAATCGCAGTGAGATGTAGGGCAGATTTCAGATGAGAATCTATATTAATACCAATATTATAAAGATGTTTTTATGTCAAATGATAAATTGTTTAATTTTTCAAATGGTTATATGAAACATTGTGGCAATGTGAGTGGGAATGTTAAGTGCGTCCCGCATTTCCTCTAAAGTTTTATATCGTGGTTGGAGATCTCAATCCAGATCTTTGGATGAGGGTGTTTTAAGAGAATAGATCCCTATGGGTTTTTCTATTCCTTTTAGTGTGGTTATACCATGGTCATATACAGGCCATAAGCCTTCAATCAGTTTTCTAGTCTCTTCTCCAATCAGGATGTCGCCACCTTTGGCATAATCTGCCAACCGAGCGGCCAAATTGGTCACCGGCCCGGTCGCGGTATAGGTCATCCGTGTTTCAAGGGAGCCTTTGAATTGAGTCATCCCCAACAGGGCAACACCTGAATTAATGCCCATGTTTACCTTTATGAATTCTACCTTTTTTATCAAGCGCCGGCTGAATTTCCGGTTTATTTCATAAATTTCAAAGGCCGCCCTGACGGCAGATCTTGCATTGTTCTCAGCATGGTCATCTTTAAATATGATCATCAGCCCATCCCCTGCCGTTTCATTAATATCGCCACCAGACCGTTGGATTGGGTCAACGAATCTGGAAAATACCTGCTCGACCAGTTCGTTAACATCCTTAGCGGAGTATCTGTCGCTGAGCCTGGTGTAATCCTCGAGGTCGAGAAACAGCACCGTAACTTCTTTACTCTGTTTTTCCTGGGAGAGCATTTCAGGATTTCTTTCCACAATATTCCGGACAGAATGAGGAACAAAGGGAAAGAGGTGGGCAAGAGTTTGACTGATCTTGATCTTTTCCTGGCTAATTTCCCAATGCTTTTTGGCCTTGACGATAGCGTTACCCACCGTTTCTGTCATATCCTTCAAAAAGTAAAAGTCTTTTCTATTAAAACGGGATCCGGGTTCAGACACAACATGAATGACGGCCAGAATCTCACCGTTGACAAACACGGGCATGGCGATTTCCGGCCCTGTTTCAATAACAGTTCCATCACTCCTTACGATGTCTTCACTTTTCTGGATAACAACATATTTTTTCCGGGACAGGGCTCTTATAACTGCCGCGCGGTCTTTTTTGCAGGAAAGGCAGTTGACGGGTCTGTTGTAGAGAGCACATTGAAGAGGTCGAGTGTATTTATGTGCATCCGGATCAAGAAGTAAAATGCAAACTTCCAGTGCAGAAGTAATAAGATTTCTGGTTTCCTCTCTCAAGGACTCCAGAATTTCATTAACCTCCAGACTTGAGGATATATTTTTTGCGATGCGTCGCTGCGCTTCGAATCTTTCCCTATAATATTTTTCCATCACCAACAGCTCTTGGTTGATAGTTTTAACCAAGATAACAAAAGCGGAATATACTGTCAACCACCGGCCATTCCTTTACTTTTTGCTTTCAACCGATCAAATTATTTTTTGGCTTTCTTGACCGCATCATTCTGTTTTCTTTCCCAGGGACTCCCGGATTCGATAAACAGCGTTCTCACACCGACAGGCTCTAACCACTTGCGGGCTAGCTTAGCTATTATATTAAAAATGTCCCCAAAGTCTAAAATCCCCTGTTTCAGGCGCAGGACTTTAGGCGCCATATCCTACAGGTAAAATGAGCAGGGGTTCATGGGATCTGTTGATTTTCATGACCCGGATCACATCATTGTCATGAAAAGCACCCACGATCCCGGCTCTCAGACCAAGGGCCTCCGCCTGGAGAAAGATATTTTGCCCAACATGACCGGCCTCGATCATAGCATACCTTTCTCCTCTGGTACCGTATTTGCTCGTAATCCGGCTATATTCTGAAGTGATCACCAGGTTTAAAGGGGCTCTGGCCATCCACATCTGTGAAAGCGCTGTCCTGGCCACATCCTTTCTGAAGTCCCCTTCTGTAATCAACAATGCAGCATGTTTATGAGAATCATAATGATAGATACCCGCCTTTAGTCCTTTCACGCCATTATCACCCACTATCGCATAGATATCCATAGGGTATAAAGCCCCACCAGACGGGGCCGACCGTTTGTAGCCCCTATCCTCAGTGATACCCTGTGCAGCCCAGAAAATCTGTGAGAGCTGTTTCAGGGTTAAAGGTTTTGATAGATACGACCGAATGGTTCTACGATGTTTAATGGCCTGCTCAACAGAGACTTCTCCTTTTGATCTGGGTTTAGGTAGGTTCATCTGGCGCTCCTTCCCAGTCGTGCCATCTACCTTTCCGGCCATGGCCTTCCTGATAGAGAAATAAGGCATAAGAAAAAATGCCACAAGATAATTGGTAATCTTTTTTAAGATCTCTCTTCTTGTAAGATAGGTCAGCATGTGGTGCCTTTTGATAATGCTAAGATTTTAAGCTCTTTTTCGGCCGCAATTTGGCACGTTCGTGCAAAGCATGCATAAATTCTTATCGGATACTGAAAAAAAATCCTTAGACCTACAATTTTGCACACAAAATGGCATGTTTAAGATAAAGTAAAGAATCCTGGCCCAAAGGACCAGGCTTTGGTTTACCCCTAAAAGGGGCTGTTTCCCTGAAAGCCAGACAAGTTAAAAGTGCCTAAAGTGATCTAAAGTGCCTAAAGTTATGGAGTCGCTCCCGCCTGCCATTGCAAGGCACGAGCGGGCAGGTCGCTCCGCTG
>CALLDL010000173.1 GCA_937998305.1 uncultured Desulfobacterales bacterium
AGCACCGTCAATTCTAACCATAAAACCAGATCGTACTTTTCTTTTTTTACATCCGAATTCATATTGTTATTGGTGTTGGTGGCTTGTATTTGTTTTATCTATAAGAACAGCATCAAAGGCCCTTTTATTTTTGATGATGTATCTAATATTCAGGATAATCCTTATATTCGCTTAACAAAACTCACATTAGATGGAATCGTCAGTGCTGGTTTCGAAAGCCTTAATTTCAATCGCCCAGTGGCCAATATAAGCTTTGCATTGAACTACTATTTTAATGGATATAATGTGGTTGATTACCATTTAGTTAATATCTTCATGCATATTTTAACAGGAATAATTTTATTTTATTTTATTAAAGTTACACTCGAATTGTTAAACCCCCAGAACTTGAAGCTTCCGTTTGAAAAGAATGCCCCACCTGAAAAGCGGAGTTTGTTGATTCACAATTCCATAAACTCGAGCATTTCAACACCACAGCGTTCTCTTAGCCCGACATCCACCGAAATTCTGTTCATAGCATTTTTTACGACCTTCATCTGGCTTGTTCATCCCCTTCAAACCCAAACAGTAAGCTATATCGTTCAAAGGATGAACTGCATGGCTGCCATGTTTTATATCCTATCGTTACTTCTTTATGCAAAAGCCAGACTTGCAATTACGAAAAGGAAAAAGCGAGCATTATTTTTGGGCTGTATTCTTTCCGGCATACTGTCTTTGGGTAGTAAAGAAATAGCGGCAACCCTACCTTTTTTTATCTTTCTTTATGAATGGTATTTTTTTCAGGACGTAAGCCTGAAATGGCTGAAACGCAATTCAATTTATTTCCTATGCATATTATTATTTATCATTCTTTTAGCCTTTTTCCTTCTGGGCAGTAATCCGATAAAAATAATACTATCCAAATACGACACTCGAGATTTTACTCTTTGGCAAAGAGTTTTGACCGAATATAGGGTCGTAATTTATTATATTAGTCTTTTAATATTTCCACACCCGATGCGGCTCAATCTACTCCACGATTTTTCGATTTCTCATTCTTTTATAGATCCGATGACCACCCTTCTTTCTTTTATTACTATCTTGGGATTGATGGTAATGGCAATTCGGCTGGCAAAAAGAGAACGGCTTTTATCTTTTTGTATTCTGTGGTTTCTGGGCAATCTGGCAATCGAATCTTCCGTCATCGGTCTCGAGATTATATATGAACACCGGACCTATCTGCCTTCAATGTTCATTTGCCTATTGGTTGTTGTGCTAGGTTATCGATCTATAAAGATCAAGTGGTTTGGAGTTGTCCTGGTATGTATCGTCGTTACGGTGTTCTCTTTCTGGACATATCAAAGAAACCGTGTATGGAGCGATTCCATTACCTTCTGGAGAGACTGTGTTAGAAAATCTCCCCAAAAGGTTCGGCCTCACAACAACCTGGGAGAGGTCCTGGCTGATCAAGGTCATATTACAGAGGCAGCAAAGCACTATTTAGAAGCGTTGAGGATTAATCCTTATCATACTGAGGCCCACAACAATCTGGGTGTCGTGCTGAAAACCCAGGGAAAGATCTCAGAAGCCATCGGTCACTATAAAGAGGCCTTACGAATCAGTCCGAATTATGCACCAACGCACAACAATTTGGGCAATGCTCTAATACTTCAACAAGGTATCTCAGATGAGGCCATCAGTCATTTTAAAGAGGCCCTGCGGTTAAATCCTAAATATGCAGAGGCTTACAGCAGCCTTTCAGTTGCGCTGATACATATGGGAAAAATTGATGAAGCCGTTGACATCCTCAAAAAAGCTTTACAAATTAACCCTCATATTGCTGCCACTTATGTCAATTTAGGCGGCGCTCTGATGCTCCAGGACAAGAGCGATGAAGCAATGGATTATTTTAACAAAGCATTACAGATAAAGCCTGACATAGCAGAAGCACATGTCAACTTGGGGATTATTCTGTACAACAAGGAGAGGCTTGATGAGGCGATTGCCCATTTTCGCAAAGCATTGCTGATAGATCCTGACAATGATGAAGCGCAATTCAACCTTAATAAGGCATTGGCATTATTAAATGAAATTGATGTGAATATTGAAAGGATCCAGGAAGATCTGGTACATAAACCGGAAGAGCCTTTTTTGTATCTTCAACTAGGGAATATGTATAGCACTAAAGGAGAATTGGATAAAGCTATTGCTCAATATCAAAAGGCCATTTCTTTTCAACCGGATTTTCCCGAGGCTTTGTATCATCTGGCAAAACTGCATATAAAAAGGCGTGAATATACAAAAGCCTTGTCCCTTTATAAAAAGGTGATAACCCTATTGCCGGACAATCCATCGGTTTACTATAATGTCGCTTGCATATACGCCAACCAGAATAAACCTGAAGAATCCGTTGCATGGCTCAAAAAAGCCGTTGAAAAGGGCTTTAGCGACTGGAAGCATATCAAAACCGACGGCGATCTGGACAACATCAGAAGTTCTTCCTATTATAAAGAGTTTGTAAATGGACAATAGTTGTTGGTTTATGTTATATTCTTTAATATTAAAAAGCCCGACAAGTTCTTGAAAAGAAATTCGGTCCGACAAGGAGGGGTAAAAGATGCTGGTTAAAAATTGGATGAGCAAAGAGATTATAACTGTGGATGCTGATGATTCGATGCAGAATGCCATTTATATTTTACAGGAACAAAATATCAAAATGCTGCCTGTTATGGAGAATGAGAAAATTGTGGGCATCATCACCGACAGGGATCTGAAAAAAGCGTCCCCTTCCGATGCAACGACCCTCGATATACACGAACTTTTATTTCTGATATCCAAAATTAAAGTCAGGGATTTAATGAGAGAACCGGTCTATCTTGCAAGACCTAACGACACCGTAGAAGAAGTTGCTGCCCTTCTTTTGGAGGAAAAGATTTCAGGTCTTCCGGTTCTCGATGAAAATGATCGACTGGTCGGCATTATAACTCGAAGTGATATTTTCAGGGTCCTCATATCCCTTAGTGGGTTGGGGAAAAAAGGCATTCAGTTTGCCATTCGAATCAAAGACATGCCGGGTCCCATCAAAGAGGTCAGAGAACTCGTTCATGAATATGGAGGACGTATTGCCAGCATACTGAGTTCATTTGACAATGCCCCCGAAGGATATTTAAATATCTACTTCAGGATTTACCAAATCGACAGACAGAAACTCCCGAGTCTTTTAGACAGAATTAGAGAAAAAGGAACCCTTCTCTACATGGTGGACCACAGGAAAAACAAACGAGCTATTTATGAATCTTAATTTGTATTGACATCACCCATATGGTGATATAGATAAATCTTAATCTTTGTAGTCAGAAGGCTGCGCTAATAATCTGTCTCATTAAAAATAATCGAAACCACGAAGGTATGGATATCAGGAAGATATTGTAACTTTGTGGTTTTTTTTTGGGCTAAGGAGATTTCTAATGAAAAATGGGACCCTATTTTTATCTATCATCATTATGGGTTTAATAATTCCAGGGCAGGCTTTTGCACATTTTGGCATGGTGATTCCATCGGATTCCATGGTTATGCAGGAAGACAATCGAATCGTTACCCTTATGATATCCTTTTCACATCCTTTTGAAGGTGTGGGAATGGAACTAACGAAACCCCATGCTCTTGGTGTTATGGCCAACGGGAAAAAACAGAATCTTCTGAGTGATCTGAAAAAAATACAACTCATGGGGCATACAGCTTGGAAATTGGATTATGACGTCAAAAGACCCGGCGTGTTTATGTTTTACATGGAGCCAGAACCTTACTGGGAATCTGCGGAAGATTGTTTTATCATACATTACTCAAAGACGGTGGTTACGGCCTTTGGTGACGATGAAGGCTGGGACAAAGAAGTGGGATTAAAAACCGAGATTGTCCCCTTAACAAAGCCTTATGGCCTCTATACCGGAAATCTTTTCCAGGGAATCGTGAAGCTAAACGGGAAACCGATCCCATATGCCGAAGTTGAAGTGGAATTTTATAATAAAAACAAAACGTACACAGCACCCACGGATTACATGATCACCCAGATGGTCAAGGCAGACAAAAACGGCGTATTTTCCTACACCGCACCCAAATCCGGATGGTGGGGTTTTGCCGCTTTAAGCCAAGGAGATTTTAAATTAAAACATGATGGTGAAGACAAAGA
Organism: uncultured Desulfobacterales bacterium; assembly: GCA_937998305.1. Taxonomy (GTDB): domain Bacteria; phylum Desulfobacterota; class Desulfobacteria; order Desulfobacterales; family UBA11574; genus UBA11574. The sequence goes on from CALLDL010000173.1 coordinate 4,169, forward strand.
CGTGGAGGTGGGTGCCATCATCTGGGTTCGGTTTCATGATATGGAATGAACGTAGGAACAATGAATAATGACGAGTAACGAATAAAATTTGCCACAAAGGCACTAAAACACAAAAGATATATTAATTATTCTTTCTTTGTGCCTTGGTGTCTTAGTGGCAAAATGGAAAAGTTTTTTCAAAAAAACACAAAATCCAATTTTAAGCAACTAATACAAAAACACTCTTATTATTTTAAAGCTATGCATATATCTGAAGGCATATTATCACCGGCCGTTCTCATAGGAGGAGCAGCCTTTGCAGCGGCAGGTGTTGCCATTGGCTTGAAAAACCTGGAACAAAAGGAAATCCCCACCGTAGGAATTCTGTCGGCCGCTTTTTTTGTGGCCTCATTAATCCATGTGCCCGCAGGTCCGGTTTCGGCGCATCTTATCCTAAACGGTCTGGTGGGGTTGATTCTTGGGTGGAAAGCCTTTCCCGCCATCCTCGTCGGCCTTGCACTCCAGGCACTCCTTTTTCAATTTGGAGGGATGACAACCCTTGGTGTAAACACCCTGAATATGGCGCTTCCTGCCGTAATCTGTTATCACATATTTAAAAACGGCTTGAAGGCCGGCATGGGCAAACATACGGTCATTATCTGCGCATTTGCCACCGGATTTTTTTCAGTTTTGTTATCCGGTATTATGGTTGGATTGTCTTTGTATTTAACCGGCGAAGCGTTTTTACCCGCTGCAAAACTGGTAGTTGCAGCCCACCTGCCTGTGATGTTTATCGAAGGGATTTTGACAACCACCTGCATCCTGTTTCTAAAAAAGGTAAGACCTGAAATTCTGGAGGGAGACCATGTTTCGTAAAAATCCACATAATGCAGTCGTTTTGGGGTTAAAATATAACATTTTTTGTCTTATTTTCACCATGCTGTGGCTTTTGTTTCTACCCGTTTCGGTATCTGCTCACAATGTCACTGTATTTGCCTGGGTGGATGGGGATACCATTCACACCCGGAGCAAATTCAGCGGAGGCAAGCGGGTAAAAAACGCACCGATACTCGTCTATGATTTCAAAGATGTCTTGCTTCTTGAGGGTAAAACCGACGAAAAAGGGATGTTTTCTTTTAAAATACCCCAAAAGACAGCATTAAAGATCGTATTGAAAGCCTCCATGGGCCACTTGGCTGTGTGGAAATTACGGGCCGAGGAACTTGGCGAAGCTGAATCAAAAACCGCTGTCCAACCGACCGGCATAAAGGCTCCACTTGCAATCGATTCAGGTTCGACCGGTATTCAGAAGAATGTTGATGTTTTCGAATCTACAAAGATATCCCTGGAAAGACGAGAAATCGAGGAAATCATTGATGCTTCCCTGGATAAAAAGCTTCAGCCCATTACCCAAATGCTGGCCGATGCGATGAACCAGGAACCCGGTTTTACAGATATTATGGGCGGAATCGGCTATATTCTGGGTATAGTGGGTATTGCTCTTTATTTTGCAAACCGTAAAAAAACATAAATGAAGAATGTTTGAAGAACTTACAAACGGTGATTCGTTTATCCATGGGCTTGATCCTCGCGGCAAGCTCATCGTCGTGTTTCTGTTTTCTATTGTTGTGGCAGCAGCCGACCGGTTTCAGGTTCTTTTGGGGTCTTTGACGCTTGGTTTGTTGATTGTACTGACAGCCAAAGTGCCGGCAAGGAAACTTATCAAAAGGCTGATACCCGTTAATATGCTGATTCTTTTCCTTTGGCTTTTTCTCCCCTTTACATTTGGAGGAGAGCCGCTTTTTTTTATGGGGCCCCTGGCCGTCACACGAGAAGGCGTGTTCTATGCAACACGGATCAGCATTAAATCCAACGCCATGATGTTGATGTTGATCGCTCTGGTTGCGTCAACGCCCATCTTTTTCATGGGCCACGCCATGCACCAACTCAAAATTCCCAACAAAATTGTGCATCTGTTTTTCTTTACTTACCGTTATATTCATGCCATATACAGAGAGTATCTTCGTTTGAAAAACTCAATAAAAATTCGAGGGTTTATCCCCAAAACCGATCTTCACACCTACAAAACATTTGCCTATATGGTGGGGATGCTTCTGGTTCGTAGTTTTGACAGGGCTCACAGGGTCCACAACGCCATGTTGTGCCGGGGCTTCAAGGGAGATCTTTACAGTTTGAAAAAATTCTCTTTTAAAACAAATGACGTCGTTTCCATAATTTTTATGATGGCGATGATTGTTATTATGGGAGTCATGGAGTGGGCCTAAATCATTTAATTCTTAACCTTGAAGATATCCGTTTCAACTATACAGGCGGTCCCAAGGTTCTCACCGACCTCGATCTTCAACTTTTTAAAGGGGACCGGATCGGTCTGATGGGACCAAACGGCAGTGGAAAAACCACCCTGTTTCAAATCATCATGGGCCTCTTAAAGCCTTCCTCCGGCTCAATTGAAATTTACAATTATCCTTGTAAAACGGAAAAAGACTTTATAGACGTTCGGAAAAAAATAGGACTTCTTTTCCAGGATGCCGACGACCAGTTATTTTCACCCACGGTTTTAGAGGATGTCGCCTTCGGCCCGCTGAATCTGGGCAAATCCCGGGATGAAGCCATGGAGATTTCCCTAAATACGCTAAATTTTTTAGGCCTTTCGGGTTTTGAGGACAGGATCACCTATAAGCTTTCCGGAGGAGAAAAGAAGCTGGTGTCACTGGCCACGGTTTTAGCCATGGAACCGGAAGTGCTCCTTCTTGATGAACCCACCAGCGGTCTTGATGAAAAAACAAAAGCAACGCTTAAAAACGTGCTGTCCGGCCTCGATCTGTCGTATATTATCATATCCCATGAAATTGATTTTCTGGCTGAAATAACAGATCATATCTATACCATGGAAAATGGAAAGATCCTTTTTGATCAGGAAGTTCACGCACATGAGCATGTCCATGCACATCCCCATGGGGCATATGTGCACGAACATAAGTAACTTGAGTTACATATAAAAAAAGGGGTCATTTTTACAAATGACCCCTTTATTAAAAAACTGTGTCAGTAATATGTTACGCCAATCCCGCAACCTCTTCCTTGATCGTTACCGCGATCTTAAACAAGGCGGTTAATATCAAAAAGCCTATGGCCCATATCGCGATAGCAATAAGAATTTCGGGTAATGTCGGGACATATTCATTCACATGATGAAGTGGATTCGGTACAAACCCGCCTGAAATCATTCCAAGCCCCTTGTCAATCCATGTGCCGATAAAAACAGTGATACAGGCAACAACCAGAACGGTCTCATTTTTGCGGGTGACTGGATTCACCAGCAGAATAATCGACACCACCATCAGTATCATGGATGCCCACATCCAGGGCACCAGAACGCCATGTCCGTGCAGTCCCACAAACAGATATTTTATATGGTCCATATGTTCGGGGATATTGCTGTAAAATACAACAAAAACCTCACAGAGAAAGAAGAATACATTAACTGTGATTGCATATGCCACGACCTTGGCCAGTGACTGGATTTGTTCCTTTCCAGGATCAAATTTAGTAAGCTTTCTGACAATCATGCACAGCAGGATTAAAAGTGCCGGACCCGCAGCAAACGCTGAAGAAAGAAACCGCGGCGCCAAAATGGCGGTCAGCCAGAAACCCCGTCCGGGAAGGCCGCAGTAAAGATAGGCTGTTACCGTATGAATACTGACTGCCCATGGGATGGAAAGATATATCAACGGTTTTAACCAGCCGGCCGGGGCAACATCGTTTCTTTCTGCTTCAAGCACTTTCCATCCGATAATGATGTTCAGAAAAAGATACCCGTTTAACACAATCATATCCCAAAAAAGGATTGAATTGGGTGTGGGGTGCAAAAGAACATTCATAACCCGTGTAGGCTGGCCGAGGTCCACAAAGATAAACAGAATGCACATGGTAACAGAAGCCACCGCCAAAAATTCTCCCAAAATGGTTATCCTGCCAAATGCTTTATAGTTATGCAGGTAGTAAGGAAGAACCACCATTACCGCAGATGCGGCTACACCGACCAGAAATGTGAACTGGGCAATGTAGAATCCCCACGATACATCCCGGCTCATGCCTGTAATTCCCAGACCGAATTGAAACTGCCACAGGTAGCAGGCAAAACCAACACCGATAACAGCCAAAAGTGCCGCCATCCATCCATAGTATTTCTTTGTTCCTGTCAACGCCTTTTCAAGCATAACCACCTCATACAATATAGAAAACTGATGGGCCCGTACCAAGGGCCGGTTTACGACGAATAGTGTAGTTGTTTCTTAAAACCTTTCTAACTTCTGATTCAGGATCATCCAGGTCTCCGAAAGTCAGCGCACCCTTTGACACTTCCACACAGGCAGGAATTTTCCCAACCGCCAACCTTTCCGCACAAAAGTTGCATTTTTCAACAACCCCTTTTGTCCGTGTTGGGAAATCGGGGTTGGTCTCCTTGATAAAGGGGCGTGGATCTCTAAAGTTGAAACTTCTCGACCCGTAAGGGCATGCCGCCATGCAGAATCTGCAGCCGATGCATCGGTGAAAATCCATCAGTACAATGCCGTCTTCGCGCTTAAAGGTTGCCTTTGTGGGGCATACCCTGACACATGGCGCCTTTTCACAATGATTGCAAAGTGTCAAAAAAGACATGTGTTTGAGTCTGTAACCTAAAAAGTCCTGTTCCTGCATGGGAAACACATGTTTAAACTCTTCTTCCCAGAGCCACTTGACCTCATGATTCTTATTTTCAAACTTGGGAACATTATGAATCTTGTCACAGATCTCGATCATCGGCTCGAGATCTTCTTCTGATTGCAATTTCCGGGTGTCGATGATCATTCCCCATCGTTGGGCTACAAGGGCATTTTCACCCTTTGTGGTTTTCGGTGCTGCCATCTCGCCAGAGGAAGCCATCACATCGAGGACCGGTTTGGTCCCTAAACCCAGCGCTGAAATTCCAGCTATTTTTAAAAAGCGTCTTCTACTGCTTTTCATCACTTTGCCTCCTTCGGATCAATGTGGCAATCCCAGCAGTAAGGGGTTACCGAAGCATAATTGTGGCACGCGTCGCAAAATTCAGCCTTTTCCGTATGACAATCAAGACATGTATTGGAAAGACTCATATTAAACTTCTTCCCGCTGGGATTCGTATAGATCCTTTTGGCGTCCCGCACAACCGTATCCCTCCACTCATTTAAAATCTGCATATGCTCCGCCTTCATGTATGCCTTGGGCATGACACATTCTTTGGCGGCTTTAGCTTTATCGCTGAGTTTGGGTTCAGGCACCGGAGCGGCTTTTCCAAGGTTGAACCAGAAAGGAAACGTTATCAACACCACAAAGATGCATAGACCTGCAACGACTTTTCCCTTATCATACATCTTCTTGTTATTCGGCATCGTCATCCTCCATTCCCGGCAGCGGTTCACTGCGCAGGTCTGTCGTTCTTTTATGTTCACCGGGCAGAATCAGTGCATTGCCCACCATCTCGTGAACGCCGGTCACTTCTACTTCAGGTACCCAGTATTCCACGGATGCGGACAGCGCCGCCCGGTCAATGGCGCAAATACACGACAGCATATTCACCCCGTGTTTTTCATGGACATATTTGACCGCATTGGCCCTGGGCAGCCCGCCCTGCATCCTTAATTCCATATTTTCGCCGGCATTCAGACCGGACCCGCTGCCACAACAAAAGGTTTGTTCCCGGATCGTGTTTACAGGCATCTCATAGTAATTATTGCAAACGTTTTTAATAACGTACCGGGGCTCTTCCAACAGCCCCATGCCTCGGGAAGTGTTGCAAGAATCGTGATAGGTCACCTTCAAATGATCATTGCGACTGGTATCCAGTTCCAGTTTATTGTGTTTGATTAGATCGGCGGTAAACTCGGCAATATGAACCATCTTGGTCGATTTGGCATTTTCAAACTTGGTTCCGGTAATGGGAGAAACCGGCTCTTCCAGAAAATCAGCCGGGCCGTTCATCGTATCCATATACTGGTGAATGACCCGCCACATATGGCCACACTCTCCCCCGATGATCCATTTTACGCCCAATCTCTTTGCCTCAGCGTACATCTTTGCATTCAGCCGTTTCATCATCTCATGAGAGGTAAAAAAACCGAAATTTCCACCCTCGGAAGCATAGGTGCTCCATGTAATATCAAACCCATATTTTTCCTGTAAATAATGAAACAGCATCATGTACCCCACACAGGTATACGTGCCGGGGTCGGCAAAAACATCACCGGAAGGCGTGACAAAGAGGATTTCCGCGCCCTTTCTATTAAAACTGGGTTCCACCTTTACGCCGGTGATCTCTTCGATATCATCGGAAAAAAAGTCCATCATATCCTTATAGGCATGTGGCTGGATTCCGAGATGGTTGCCAGTTCTGTAACAATTGGCCACAGGCGTGATGATCCAGTCTATATTTAGGCCGATTAAATTTAACAACTCCCGGCCCATGATGGTGATCTCGGCGGTGTCGATGCCGTAGGGGCAGAAAACCGAACAGCGCCGGCACTCTGTGCACTGAAATAGATAGTACCACCATTCTTTCAAGACTTGCAGATCCAGTTCCCTGGCACCGATAATTTTTTTGAAGTTCTTTCCGATGGATCCGATAATTTTGCCGGCGGTTGTAAAATCGTTTCTGTATACCGAACGGAGGAGTTCCGCCCTTAAAACCGGCATGTTTTTGGGATCGCCGGAACCGATGAAAAAATGGCATTTGTCGGCACAAGCCCCGCAACGGACACAAATATCCATGAAGACTTTTATGGAGCGAAACCGATCGAGCCGTTCCCTGAAACCTTTGGAAATAATCTCTTTCCAGTTTTCAGGAAGGCTCCAGTCTTCATCTATGGGATTCCACTGCCGTGCAAACGGGAGACCGACATATTCAAGGCTTTTGGGGTTTCCAGCATAAGAATAGATCCCCTTTTTGATATCCACTGGGGTATCCATCCATCCCGAGCTGGGAGGTCGATAATCTATGTTTGAAAACAATTCATCAGGTTTTGGGGTCTCTGACATTATTTACTCCTTTTCCTCGGGTTCTTCCGGCGTTTCCGGCTCCATCATTTTTTCCACAGGAAGTCCTGCCTCTATCATTTTTTCCCTGAACTCATCTTCATAAGCTTCATAGGTATGAATCTTAACCGGATAATTCCATGGATTGACATGTCTTTTAACCCGGCTGGTGTTGGCCAGATTTCTAGTGGGGCTCATAAAGATACCCCCCAAATGCATGAGTTTACTGAACGGGAAATAGGCCAAAAGTACACTGACAAAAAAGAGATGAACATAAAAAACGCTGCCAACCCCTTCGGTGATATGGGGTTTTAAGGTTACGAGTCCCATGGTGAACGCTTTGGCGCCGACAATGTCCACTTTGGTAAAATACCGCATCAGAATACCGGTAAAAGCGATACCAAAGATAAGAAAAAGTGGAAAATAGTCTGAACCCAACGATATGTATTTTACCTGGGGAATCAATATTCTTCTAAGAAATAAAAAGGTTACGGCCGCCAGCAGTGCCACGCCGGACAACATGAGTCCCGGGAGGCCGATCTGAAGAAATCCGTCCAGTTTTTCCAGCAATTGCAGACAAGCCGGCACCGGTTCAGTAAAGAATCGCAGATGTCTGAAGAGCACAATAAAAAATGACCAGTGAAAAATCAGTGAAAAGAGCCACAACCACTTTTCCCATTCATAGGAAATTTTGTCCCCGGCTTTTAACTCGCATTTTGTGTTTCTGAATAACGACCGTAAAAAAACAACCTCCAGTATCATTCGCACGATAACGCCGCCTGTGCCGGAGGGGTTGTCGATACTGGCCGATTTAATCCAGGGAAGTGATTTTTGTTGACCGCATGTTGTGGGAATTCGGAAAGGCACCGGTGAACGCGCCCAGTCTATAACGCGGTTAACAAATCCCAAAACAAAAATAATTAAAGCCAGATAAGGTATGATAACGCCGAAAAATACCTCGCCCCCCGGAAGTTTAACACCTACATAAGCCAGCAGAAATAGAACGACGACCGCTATGAGGGAATACATGTAACTAATATTCATTATATCATTACCTCACTTGATGGCCCCATGACGACGAGATAGAATTTATCCAAAATTATTTCGAGCTGTTTTGATAAAAAAGATAGACCATAATTTTTCGAAAAATCCAACCTATAGGTCGTTTGAAGCCTCCTTACATATATTAATATTATCTAAATCCGGCTTATCCGCCGGAGTCTCACGCACCAAACCCGCCCGCTCAAAAGCCCTGAAAGTCCTGTTTTTCATCTCGTTGGCTTTGAGTTCATATATCTTTTCCCGGCAATTCATATAAAGGTTAAATGCGATCAGACCGAGTTCATCAATCTTAGACTCAAATGACAACAGCTCGTTAAAAAGCTGCGCTTGGAAATCCTCTTTTTTTATATTGTCTCTGATGACATTTTTTAAAAAAAAGATAAAACTTGTGGCTTGGGAGGGGGAAAAGTTCTGAACCGCTCTGATTCTGATAATCGGATCAAGGAAGGATCGTATGACTTCATGATCTGTTTCCTTAAGGAGTTCGTCAAATAATGCCGCTAATCCTTGATAGGTGGTTCGACCCACAGGGTTGGCAAAAGGATCTTTCTGGCTTTTAAGGAATTTTGCCGTATCGGATGGATACGTCGCAATCGTCGCGGCAAACCACTTTTTTACAATGGCGGTTTTTTTCTGTTCCAGTAATGTATTCAGCCTCATATTCAGGACTGCTCCGAACTCCCAATTTTATCGCCGATCAGCAATCGAAATTAAAAAAAATCCATAATTTATTAATCAACGGCTCCAAATGGAAATAACAATTAGAATCATTACATTTAAGAGAAGTCCTATAGACATTTTATATATTCATGTCAAGGATAAATGAAAAAAAGATGTCGAATGTAAAAACTCAAGTTTTGCACCTATATTTTTATGTGATTTTTTGTGTTTTTTACCAGTATGATGACATTATTTACGACAGTACCCAGACCCGCGCCTTCACCCTCAGGTGTTGTTGAGAAAATGGGAGACAGATGCTTTACGAGGTTTTTAAAGATTAGAGGGATTGATTTTTGATCAATTTTTCTGCCACCAAATCCAAAAGTGCAACGTTTTTTGTGCATCGATGCACAGATTTTTGTGCATCAATGATTGGAGAATCGATTTCTGGATCTCTCCCGATTAGTTGTTGTTAATTGAGGGGTCGGGGAGTTTCTCTACTAAATCCTTGAATATTAGCGGAATGGATGATCTTTTTTTAAAACGGGTGCTGTTTGAGTGGCTTAGGGATCGTTAGAAAGAACAGGCGAACGCCGAAATCGTATCTTTAAATAAATTGCAAATTATACAGCGAACCTATTGATTTTTCAAAGATAGGTTCCTGTTCTTTCTTTACGGACCCTTGCCACGAGTTCACGCGTTTTAAAAAAAGATTATCCATGAAGCGACTTTAGAGAAAAACACCCCGAGGGCTCAGTTAATTAGGGTAAAATAGGTGGGCCATTTCCAATTGAGTAGGTGTGATCCCAAAGGGTACCCCGGTTTAATTCGCCCTGCTCCTTTTCTTTGAAAAATTTAACTGGGCAGGCAAGCCTTGGACCCTCTTTTCCAACTAAATTGGAGAAGAACCTGATTTCTTAACAAGCCGTCGGTTCTATTTATCAGCAGAAAACGTCATTAAAGACCAAAATCGTTTGTTTTCGTCAACAGGGTATTACGATGAATGCAGAGTTTTTTGGCCGCTTTTGTTCTATTTCCATCTACGCTTTCCAGGACATCAGAAATATATTTTTTTTCAAATATGCCTACGGCCTCTTTAAGGGGCATGTCTTTAATTTTCTTTTTACCGATATTATAGGCCGCACTATTTTCGAGATGGATGATAGGACCTTTAGTAATGGTAAACAATCTTTCCACCAAATTCTTAAGTTCTCGAACATTTCCAGGCCAATCGTATTCGATTAACGCTTTAATAGCTTTTTCAGCAAACGTTTTTGGTGGTTTACCAGCCTCAGTGGAGTTCAATTCCAAATAATGTTCCAGCAGCAAGGGAATATCATCCCTTCTCTTTCTCAAGGGCGGAAGCCAGATTGGAAAAACATTCAGCCGATAATAGAGGTCTTCACGAAATTCACCGTTTAAAATCAACTTTTTAACGTCTTTATTAGAAGCCGCAACAAACCTGACGTCTATTTTGACAACCTTTGAACTGCCGAGTCTTTCAAATTCCTTTTCCTGGATAATCCTCAAAAGTTTTGCCTGCATGTTGACATCAAGAAGATCGATGTCATCAAATAAAACGGTGCCGGTATCGGCAAGCTCCAGCTTTCCGATATGGGTACTGCTTGCCCCGGTAAAAGCGCCTTTGTTGTGTCCGAAGATTTTGCTCTCCATCAATGTCGCCGGTATGGCTGCACAATTTACAACCACAAATGGCTGTTTCCTTCTATGGCTACGATTGTGTATGGCCCTGGCAACAAGTTCCTTTCCTGTTCCGCTTTCTCCTTGTATCAGTACGGTCCCGTCACTCTGAGCAATTGTAGAAATTAAATCAAATATTTTTATCATTTTTTTATTTTTACCCACCATTTTTTCAAATGGATGATACCGTTCCAGTTCGTTTCTAAGATACGTCACTTCTTTCACAAGGCTTCGCTTTTCTAAGGCTCGCCGAATTACGGTCAAGACGTCATCCACGGCAAACGGTTTAATGATGTATTCGTAAGCCCCCAGCTTAATCGCCTGCACTGCCGCTTGAATTTCATTGACAGCGGTCACCATGATAATTTCAGTATTCGGGTCCGTATCGACAAATTTTTCAAGGAGTTCAAGGCCGTTTATGTCCGGTAAAAGGATGTCGAGAAGGATCAAATTTACCGAGTTTTTCTTAAAAATATCCATCGCTTCCTGACCTGTTCCGGCGAGAAGTACATGATAATCATCTTTTAAGACCATGTTAAACGACTGGCGTACGCCATTTTCATCGTCAACAACTAGAATTGTATCTTTTTTTTTCATACTCAATAATCCCAATATTCTAAAAAGCGAGCAAATAGTTTTTTTCGAATCCGACCGAATAAAATAAATCGTTGATAAAAGTCCTGCGATATTAAAATACTTGTATTAATTAAGCAAACTCTATGCCAAACTGCAATTTCGAGTATTATACTTAAGTTAATGAAAACACTACGACCGCCCAGTTAGATATGAACAAATCCATGTTCCACAGATGTAACTTGAACAACAAGATATAAAAATTATATCAACACAAAATTTAAGACGCGTCAATTTAAGAGATTTGAATATCATTTATGCACAGAAAAATGTGCACTCATGCACAGTTTTCTGTGCATAATGTTCCTCGGCCGTCAAAATGAACAAGATTTACCAAATCGTTTGAACTTAACAAAGCCTTCCACCGGTCGGTCATTGAAAATGGGAATGCCCATGCAACAAGGATTGACGGCAATATGGATAATACATTTTAAAGAAAAACCGTTTTTATTTCAAATGCCGATTTCAACTGATCACTTTGGCACGCTTTTTGAGAGAAAGAAGTCTAAACAAATAGATTGATAGGCATCAAATATTCACCACCGATATTTCGTAACGAATGACTGTAATTCTTGGGCAACCTGTTGCTTCCGTTTCAACTTAAACACTTCCATCTGGATGTTATCAATTCTCTTTTAAGCCAAGGCTTATTATCACAAGAGATATTCTTAAAAACTTAAGGAGGTGTCATCATGAGTCTAAACTTAAGTTCTTTTCTGCAGTGGCGGTATAACATTATTATGTGCAAGATTCTGGGATTAAGGATAACTTTTTACTACATCAGCATTCTCGGAACACTCTATTTCTTTTTCAACAAAAAAGAAACATGGCAAATCAAAAAGGCTGTTAACACGGTTTTTAGCAATCATAAACACCAATTTGAAATCAGATCATTAACCAAAAATGTGTTTCGGGGAATAATATTTCATTACTACGAAAAATTTGTTAATGCCTTTGGTGCCCCTGAAGCATTGAAAATTTTCTTTAAAACACACGTGGAAAGCAAAGGTATGGCAGCACTGGAAAAAGCGCTTGCCAAAGGAAACGGCGTTCTTTTAATTACGGGTCATTATGGGGGGCTCGAGTTTATTCCTGCTTTCCTAAGTGCAAAAAACTATCCGGTAACAATTGTCGCCAGGTTCTCATCAGATAGTTTGCGGAAATTATGCTTTCATCAAGCAGATAATTTTTCAGTAAAAGTTATTGACGGGGACCACACACCCAATATCGCAAAGGCTATTTTTGCTGACCTTAAAGAAAATCGAATTGTAATTACCCAGTGTGATGAAATTGATGAATGGAGACCCTGTCGTCATAAAAAAATACATTTTTTGGGCCAACAGATTCATCTGGATAAAACCATCAACCTTTTTTCTAAAAGATGTGCTGCCGCCATTGTTTTTGGTGTGATGCACAGAAATCAACAGCACCGATATAAATTTATTGTAACTTCATGGAAAGAAATGGCAAAACGTTTTCAGCGGTCCAGGGATATGTCTATTGGGGCGGTAGTGTTGAAATTTTTGGAACATTACATATACAAATATCCTGAAGGATGGTATCTGTGGAAGAAATACCAGGCATTGGATTTGTTCGCTCCCTCTGGTGCTGATGTAAAAGCACCGGCATCGATTCCCGTGCTGGAACCTTCCACTGCTTAACTTTGGTTAACGCAAAGATGTAAACGTTCATATCGCCTTTTAGGAAAATATATAATGATTTTATTTGTCGAGCCTATTTCAAGAAATACGGGGATGTATGTTCCGGCTTATCCATTGCCCGTCATGGAGGTTGCCAGCTATGTTAAATTTAACCTGCCAGACGTAGAAATAAAGGTGATATCCATACCGATGGACTATGGGTTGCCCCTTGGTAAAAAAGGAAAAGAACAGATAGAAAAAGAATTCCTTAAAGACCTTTCCAAAATAAAACCAAAGGGGGTCGGCATTTCATGCACAGCAATTTCCCAGGCAGAAGAAGTCATCAATTTATGCAATCTTATCAAGGTCTTTGATCCGAATATTTTCATCTTTTTGGGAGGATACTTCCCGACCTTGTATTATGAAGAAATATTTTCCAGAACCTCGGCTGTGGATTTGATAGTGCTGGGAGAAGGCGAAGTGCCTGCTTTAAAAATCGTTACACTTTTGAATAAAGATCAAAATCCAATCAACAACAATATCCCAAATCTGGCTTGGAAAACAGACGGAAAGATCCACTTAACCCAAAAAAGAAAACCTTTTGATCTCAGTAGAAAAGCGCCGCTAAACCCAGACTTGTTAAAACATCCGGGAAGATACGATATTCTGCCGTACGCTTTTAGTAGGGGATGCCCCTATAAATGTAATTTTTGTATGGAAGAGTCTATACGACCCTACAGGAGGGAAGTCCCCAACGATATAGTCCATCTCGATCTGAATAATTTATTAGATCAGACGAACGCCCATACACTGCTGGTCAGCGATGCTCTTTTTAAGTCATTTGATATCTTCCCGTTACTTCGATCATTAAATTTAAAAGTTAATTTTGAGACCCGTTGTGACGTTCTCAACCCTTCTATTATTTCCGAGATATCAGATGTTTGTGGAGTTTTGGCCCTTGGGTTTGAGTCGGCCAGCTATCATACGTTAAAACGGATGAATAAGGTCAAAGACAGATCGCACTATGAAAAATATATCTCAAACACCATGGCCATATTCAAAGAAGCCGCCAGAAATGAGATCCCTTTAGTGGTTTTCATGATTGCCGGGTATCCGGGTGATACGGAAGAAGATCTTAAAGAAAGCCTTGTCTTTGCTAAAAGTTTATCTGAAAACAAGGGGCCGGGAGGGCATGTCTTTAAAATTGGTGAATGCAGAGTTTACCCAAAAACAAAAATTTATGACCTCGCTCTTTCCCTGCCGGATGTTGTTTTTGATGATGACGGTGTTTTTGGACAGAATATTGTCCGACAGCCGTCTAAAAATTTCGACTTTGACACTGTTTTATCTTATATGAGAGAAATCTATAACTTATCCAATCCTACGCCAAAATTACAGGATATTCTTTTAAACATTATGCCTTTTTTTCGACTCCCTGCCCATGCATTAAAAGATGATTTGATTCCTAACACCTGTTTCAGGGGAGAAGACAGACAGATATTTAGCATACAAAGTGAAAGTCTCACGGCTTTCAGGCCATTGACACCTATATTAACAGACAAATACGCAAACTTAATGTCAGAACAGCGAAGTGTGCGAGATCTGGTTTTTTAATCTATATAGTATGTTAAAAACATCTATCTGATCGTTTTCGGCGGATGGCTTTGCCGCCGAAAAGTTCGGATCGTAGACCCTTCAACTTAAACATTGGGTTTTTTTTCATGGAAAAGGAAGTCAGCTGTTTAAATTCCAAAGTTATATTGGGATATGTAAAGGAACACAACAACGGTGACTATTTCGGCCTTCTGATAAACCTTGACCCTGAAATCGATATCCTTTCAGACCCCGAGAGCTTTCTAACAGATCCCAACAACTGGATCTCCTGTGCGGTTGCTACCAAATTATATGAGCGGGCGAGAATAATTCTTGATGATGAGATGGCAGCCTTCAAGATAGCCCGATATGCTGTTGAAAAAACATCTCTGGGCTATGCTCAGAGGATCATCGCCAAGGGGTTCTGGTCATATAAAACCGGCCTAAAACATGCCCAAAAACTAAATGACAAATGGAATAGAAGTAAAAAAGTAGAAGTTTTAGAAATTAAGCGAAACGGAGCCGTCCTTCGATTACACTGGGATAAAAATATGGTTTTATCAAAAGATTTATGTCTGATGAACCAGGGAACTTACACTTACCTGCCGCTCATTTGGGGAGGGAGGCCCCTCGATCTTAAAGAAAAATGTTGTTATTTTAACGACGCACCATATTGTGAGTACCATTTAAAATGGCCTTTACACAATAGATTATATGAAATATTTTCAAGATTTTATACATCTAAATCCGTTCTTATGGAAACCATAACTGAAATGGAGGGAGACAAGAAACTCATTGAAGAAAAATACGAAGAGGTCAATCGTCTTAATCTGGAGCTAAATTATAAAATCAAACAGCTTCTGGCCTTACATGAGACGGGCAAAGCGATTCTCTCGTTACTGGATCTGGAACAACTTTTGACTGTTATCATGAAAATTCTTTCAAACGTTTGCCAAGTTCACCGTGCCATAATTATGCTCGTGAATGAAAATGAGGGCGTACTTGAGTATATCCACGGCACCGGTTTTGACGGCAAAGTTCCAGAAGCGGTAAAAAATTACAAAGTTCCGCTCGATCGCTTGAGTAACATTCTGGTCAGGGTAACCAACACCGGACGGCCGGAATATGTGCCTGAGGTAAAAAGCTCAAGTTTGAGGAAAAAAAACATCATGTTAACTTTTAGCAGGCCCACTTCGGCATATGTGGTCCCTCTCATAACCCGTTCCAAGGTGATCGGCGTCATTGCAACGGACGCAGTTGATGAAAAGGGTGTCCCTAAAGAAACCCGGGAAACACTGGAAGTTTTTACGCCTCAGATCGCCATCGCCATAGAAAACGCAAGACTTTACAGCAGACTCCAAGAACAGATGGCGGAGCTGAAAAAATCTCAAGCGCTTTTGAGCCGGTCCGAAAAATTCTCCTTTTTAGGAGATCTGGCAGCAAGGCTGGCCCATGAAATTAAGAATCCCATGACCGCAATCGGAACGTTTATCCAGATGATGCCGCAAAAATACCATGATGAAGAATTTCGAAAAAACTTTCACAATATTGCATTGGAAGAAACAAACCGGATAAACAATCTCATTACAGAACTGCTGGATCTGGTCAAGAAAAGAGAATCAAACTTTGAATTAAATAACCTTCACGACCTCGTTGATAAAATGATTCTCCTTGTTTCTCCCCAGAGCAACACCAAAAAAATTAAAGTTACCCGTCAATTTGATCCCAACATCGGACAGGTGTGGATGGATAGTGAAAAGATGAAGGAGGTTATTTTGAACCTGCTTTCAAATGCAGTGGAATTTACTCCCGAAGGCGGTAAAATCGAAATTTTTACAAAAAACTTTAACGAAATGGAAAAACCCGCTGCAATTCACATTGAAATCAAAGATAATGGACCTGGAATTCCTCAATCCATGATCGGTAATGTTTTTGATCCTTATTTCACGACAAAACACAAAAGCAGCATGCATAGTGGGACCGGCCTTGGGCTTTTTATCGCCCATCAAAATATGCAGGATCATGGCGGAGCCATAGACGTAAAAAGCAATCTTAATGAGGGGTCCGTCTTCACGCTGACCATGCCCGTCAACAATTCCGATGAATCTTCACACTCGCTCGATTCAAGGAAAGAGTAGTGCGGATAGACAAGGTTATCATTCATAAGGTAAAGCTCCCATTTTCATTCGATTTTTCTCACTCTTTAAGAAAAAGATCTTATGTTAATAATATCATTGTCGAAATCATCTCCCAACACGAAGAAATCATCGGATACGGGGAGGGCGCACCCAGGTCCTACGTAACGGGTGAGTCGATAGAAAGTACTGTCAAAAGCATTCGCCATTTCATAAAGCATGATACGTTCCCCCGAAAATTAAATGATATTTCCCAGATATGGAATTATGTCGACGATATTACCCGTGGACGAGGGCAAAACGCTGCGATCTGCGCACTTGAAACTGCGTTATTAGATGCCTTAGGCAAAAGCCAAGACCGATATATCATAGACTATTTTTCCAAAGACTTCATTGCCGGCAACGTTTATTATGGCGCCCCAATTCCCCTCGACAATAATCAAAAGATAATGGAAATATGTCGATTGATTAAGAAAATGAAAATATATGAGCTTCGGCTGAAACTTGGGAAAGATCTTGAACACAATAGAGAAATACTCGAAACAGTTCACTCTGTGTTTGGAGGAGATTATGATCTAAGGGTGGATATCAATTGTGCCTGGAACAGTAAACTTGCCTTCAGGCATATACCTCTCCTTAAAAAATACAGGGTCAAGGCTATTGAACAGCCGATGATGCCGGACGACCCGGACATTGCTGAATTTGCCGGTCTAATGCAAAATTCAGGCATAATCCTAATGGCCGATGAGTCGGCATGTTCCTTCGATGATGTGGAAAAGATTGTCAAAGAGGGGGATTATAAAATGATAAACGTAAGATTATCCAAGTGTGGCGGATTTAAAAATTCATCCAGGATAATCGATTATTTAAGGTTAAATGGGATTCCATTTCAAGTCGGATGTCAACTGGGCGAATCAGGCATTCTTTCCGCTGCAGGCAGGGTGCTGTGTCTTCTATGTCGGGATGCCGTATACTATGACGGTTCTTATGATGAATTTTTACTTAAGCAAAACGTTACATTTGAAAACGTATCTTTTGGGTCAGGAGGTAAAGCCGGCCCTCTAAACAGCCATGGATTGGGCATTAAAATCAACCCCCAACGCTTAAAAAATATATGTTATGATTCCACCGTTATATCAACTTCAAACCTATAGCTTTGGAGGTCAAATATGAGCTTGGAATTAGATTATGTCCAATGGAAAGAAGATCATAAACCCATACTTGATGGCTTTTGTGATAAAAATATTATCATGTTGTTTTCAGGAGGCAAGGACTCGTCTGTCGCTTTGGATCTTATCACTATGGCAAAAGAAGAATTCGGGTTCGATTTTACGGCGCATGCGGCAACATTTCCGAATCACAGATACACCGGTGCAGAAAAGATAAGGATAGAATCTTATTGGCATAAACGGGGCGTGAAAATAATATGGCATGACATAGGGAAAAAAGATGACTGCCTTGTGAGTTCAGAGAATCCATGCCTTCCGTGTCAAGAATTGAGAAAAAATTTGCTGAACAGCATTTTGGCCCGCTCGATTGAAGATTGGGGCAGCCTTGTCCTCATCGTTAGTTACTCTCTTTGGGATATCGTGAGCTATTCCTTGGAGCATTTGCTAACCGACACTTTTTCTACCCCTGACCAGAGGATGAGTATTGAAAAAAATAAACGATTCAAGGAAACATCTCAGCGTTTTTATCCATTTTTAACAATGAAGGAGGGGTATCAAATTTTTAGACCTTTGGTTAAATACAACAATGATGATATCCTGAAAGTGATCACCCGGAAAAACCTCCCAACACTTTCAATACCTTGCAA
>CALLDL010000174.1 GCA_937998305.1 uncultured Desulfobacterales bacterium
AAATTATAAATCAGAAGACATCACCGTTGAAATTGAAATCATAGTAGCCAATGGAAACGGCGTAAATGGCGCGGCAGGAAGGTTTAGGACCTATTTAAAATCAAAAGGATTTAAGGTGGCTAAAATTACAAATGCCAATTCCTTTGACCACGCATCAACAAAAGTTTTTTACTGTAACGGTGACAAAAAAAATGTCTATAAATTTCTTAAACAAATTCCCTTTGTTTTGGATCAGCAAAGCATAATCGAGTTAAAAAATCCAAAAAACCGTATCAAAATCATAATCGGTAAAGACCAGGTCAAACATGACAAGATAATCTCAAGAACTATTCCCAGAAAGCCCAAATCTTAAACATTTAGAATCGACGTGTAATTTACAGATTAGATCGAAACGTTGAATATTTTTGAAAATCACGACCTCGGTTGACAAGTGTGTTATACATAGTCAACTCATCTGAGGAGGTCGTATTATGACAAAAGCTCAACGCGATATTAAGCGAAAACTTCGGGCCTTAAATTAAAATTACCCAAAAGAAATCGGAAATGTTTCCAATGCGAGCCGTTCTTTCGGAATCTCTCGAGAAATCTTTTATCAGTGGAAAAGGGCATATGAACAATTTGGTGAAAATGTCCTAATAAATAGCAAGCCCTGCCCTGAGAATCCAAAATTACGCACCCCACCGGAAATAGAGAAAAAGATCCTCCATCTTCGCCGCAATTGCCACTTATGACAACTTCGCATATCCTGGTATCTTAAACGCTATCATGAGACTAAAATTTCATCAGGAGGCGTATAATCATTTCCGTATTGTTTATCATCATTTCAGTATTGCCCCTGAATTCCGCAGGCACCTATTATGTCTGCAGAGATGAAGAAGGAGCTTTTTTCCAAACCGATGATTACGGTGGCTGGTATATCGATGAAGTTGACCATAAAGGATTTACAATACAATATGCTTTTCGGAAAATCGGCCGTTATAATTGGCCTTTTCCCGCCTTGATTTTTTTCAGATTTTCATTAGCCGTGGCATAGAAACCCGGTTCTAGCTCTATCGCCTTTTCAAAACAGTGAACCGCTTCCTCAAACATACCCTTTTTCAGATATATACATCCCAAATTATTATAGGCCTGCGCCATTTTACCACCTTGTTTGAATGCCTGTAGCGCCTTAGAATATTGCTCAAGATTTGCATATGCTAATCCCAAGTTGTTATAAACTTTGCTTCTCGTGTATTTTAGATCAATGGCTTTATTAAACGAATGGACTGCTTCTTTGAAGTTTCCTGTCAAATTATATGAAACACCTAAATTGTTGTACAATGAACCATTGTTAGGTCTAATTGTCAAAGCGGATTTGTATGCCCAGATAGCTTTTTCGAATTTTTTCTGAAAATCATATATGTTGCCCAAAAAATTATGAGATTTCCAAAGCGCGGGATTAATTTGCAAAGTTTTTTGAAAGTTAATTTCTGCCTCACTATATTTTTTCTTATCAAGTAAAGCCCGACCGATACCTTCGTATGCCAATGCAAAATTGCGATCCTTTTGGAGTACAACATAAAATTGCTCGATGGCGGCATCATTTTTTTTTCTTAGCAGCAACGCTAACCCTTTCTTATACTCAGCCCGCAAGTTATTGGGATTAACCTTAAGGGATCTCTCGTATTGCAAATAGGCGATATGCAACTTGCCCCTGCGTAACAAAGTATCCCCAAGCCGCTCATATTCGTCACCGGTCATTTCAGGAAATTTTTTATCAAATACCTCATCGGGAAATTCAGTTGAAACAGGGGGCATGTCATTTTTATCCACTCTCTGGATACGACTTTTGTCATTTGACGCACAGCCGCAAAAAACAAAAATTAATAAAATAAACCCAAGGAGCAACACTGGTTGATATCTAAAATGCGGCTTTTTTTCTTTTGTTTGCATATTCCCACTCCTCTAATTTATTAAAACCGCAGAATAAAATTGCGGTAAATGCTGATTATAGCAGGTCCGATAATCACAATAAAAAGAGCCGGAAAAATGAACAGAACAAGAGGAAGTATTAATTTAACCGGCATCTTGGCCGCCATTTCTTCCGCCCTTTGAAATCTTTCGGTTCTAAATGAATCCGAATACACTCGCAGTGTATCGGCAATATTCGTGCCGAATTTGTCGGCTTGAATTAACAAGGTGACAAGATTGCGCACTTCCTCAAGATTTGTGCGCTCTGCCAGATTCCGCAAGGCATCCTGGCGCTGTTTACCTGCTCTTAACTCAAGACCTAGCAAGTCGAATTCATCGCTCAGGTCCTTGCTTTGCAATTTGCTCTCCTTAGCAACCCGATTGATCGATTCATCCAACCCCATGCCGGCTTCCACGCAAACCACCATCAAGTCAAGCGCATCAGGTAAGGCTTTCAGCAATTTTTCTTGTCTTTTTTCCGTTTTCTGTCGAATCCAAAGGTCGGGAAGATAAAAACCCAAAAGAGGTATAAAAACGACCAGAACAATCGTCAACTGGCCGTTCATAACCGTAAAAACAGAAATTCGGAGCACTATAAAAATTGTCAGAAAAATTATCGCCAAAAAGCATTTGACTCCCCATAAAACTAGACTAGCTTTTGGATTTCGAATGCCTGCTCTAAGAAACCGGATTCGTTTGATCGAATCGTCTTCAGATTTCTCTGAACCCACTCGATTTCCCAATTTTATGAAAAATTTGGTAATTGCGCTTTTCGGCGCGGATAGGTTGGTTTCAGAAGGTGAGCCTTCATAAAGTCCATCAACGATTTCGCCGCCGGTTCTAATTCTTTGCAACAAGTCCTTCCTTGCGGCGATCCGTCGTCGTAACTGTATTATCCCGATACAAAAAGTAAATATTACTAAAAATCCCATGAAAGAGATTATAATAGTAGGGTCGCTTACCGCGTTTATCATGTTCACCATTTTTCTCTATACCTCAATTTTAACTATTTTTTTCATCACAATGATGCCGATAATCATCATAATCACAGCGCCGATCATCATCCCTTTACCGATGGGATCCGTATATAAAGTCGTCAGATATTTGGGATTTGTGAACTGCAGGTAACCGGCAATAAAAAAAGGAAGTGCAATAAGTATAATGGCAGAAAGTCTTCCTTCGGCAGACAACGTCCGAACTTTACCTTCAAATTTAAACTTTTCACGGATTAGATAGGAAAGAATTCCCATAAGCTCTGCCAGGTTGCCTCCTGTCTCGCGCTGCAAGATTACGCCAACCACAAAATATTTAATCTCAGAGCAATCAATTCGTCTTGTCATATTTCTCAGCGCCTCGGGTACAGTGACACCGAAGTTAATTTCATCCAATACCTCAGCAAATTCAGGTCCAAGGGGATCATCGAATTCATCTGCTGCCAGCTTCATGCCGTTGGTGAATGCATGGCCGGCTTTTAATGCCCGAGCCATTAAATCCAGTGCTTCCGGTAACTGTCTCTTAAATTTCCCCATCCGCTTGTGCTTTAAGTGGGTTAGGTACAGAAAGGGAAATGAACCTCCCATAAAAATTAGACCCAGCGTAGCTAACTGGTTTTTTATTAGCAACATTCCGGCCAGAAATCCAAGTAATGCTAAAACCAAAGCTAACAGAATGAAGAAACCAATAGGTAGCTTCGCATTTGCCTGCGAAATGAGTTTATCTAATCTTAGTATTCCCGGCGTATTTGTCAGCAGGCGATTGAGAAAAGGAATCCCGCTCAGCACCCTTTGTTTTGTAATAGTGGTGTCATTTTGTTCGTTTTCCAAATAGACGGTTTTTCTGAGTCTTTTAAGGATCTTCGTGCGGTTTGGGTTGCCAATGCCTCTAAGGGCGGATGTTAGCAGCTGAACGATGCTAACTACTATAACAAATATAATTGCACCCATGATGAGGTGTTGCATGTTTTACTCCCTTTTTGCTAAACTTCAATAATTTTTGAAGGATCAAACAAATCCTGCGGTACAGGTATGCCGACCACTTTGAATTTTTCTACGAATTTCGGTCGCACCCCATGAAATTTAAAGTGCCCTTTTACGTTGCCTTCAAGGTCGATTTTGGTTTGATGAAAAGAAAAAACCTCCTGCATGGTAATAATATTGCCCTCCATCCCGGTGATTTCCTGCAGACTGATAAGTTTGCGTCTTCCATCAACCATGCGTGCAACCTGAACAAGCACATTAATCGCCGAGCTGATATATTTCCTGATAAATTCGCTCGGTATCTCAAGGTTAGCCATTGCTACCATGGTTTCCAGCCGAATCAAAGCATCCCGTGGCGTGTTAGCGTGAACGGTCGTCAAGGATCCATCATGTCCGGTATTCATAGCTTGAAGCATGTCGAAGGCCTCTTGTCCTCTGACTTCTCCAACGATGATCCGATCAGGTCTCATCCTCAAGCTATTGCGGAGGAGGTCACGTTGAAGGATTTCCCCTTTTCCCTCTATGTTAGGAGGTCGGGTCTCGAGCCGCACAAGATGCTCTTGCTTGAGCTGCAGTTCAGCTGCATCCTCAATTGTGACGATTCTTTCATTTTCCGGAATAAATCGCGATAAAACATTTAGTAGAGTAGTCTTGCCGCTGCCGGTGCCTCCTGAAATAATGACGTTGAGTCTAGATCGAACAATTCCTTTTAAAAGTTCTGCAATTGGGGGAATTAGTGTCTGAGAATCGATAAGATCCTCCAACTCCAGTGGGTTTACGGCAAATCGTCGAATGGAAAGGGAAGGGCCATCCAGTGCCAGCGGTGGAATGATGGCATTGACCCGCGAGCCATCCTCCAGCCTAGCATCCACCA
The DNA here is from genome assembly GCA_937998305.1 of uncultured Desulfobacterales bacterium. Classification (GTDB taxonomy): domain Bacteria; phylum Desulfobacterota; class Desulfobacteria; order Desulfobacterales; family UBA11574; genus UBA11574. Next base: position 4,801 of record CALLDL010000174.1, read on the forward strand.
TGGGAGTGGACTCATCAATCCGCCGCCCCACAGTTGAAACGATCTTGTCAATAATTCGCATCAGGTGGGCATCATCTTTGAAGCGCGCATCGGTCGCTTCCAGTTTTCCGTATCGTTCGACATAGATACTGTTGAAAGTGTTTACCAGAATATCAGAGACGCTGTGGTCCTTCAAAAAAGGCTCAAGAGGACCCAGCCCCAGGACTTCGTCGATAATTTCTGTGAAAAACTTTTCTCGCTCAGACAGATTTAGCGGTAAGGAGAAAGATTCATCTCTTAATATTTTATCCACTACTTGCCGGATCTCTGTGTTGAGTGTCTCGCGATCAAGTTT
>CALLDL010000175.1 GCA_937998305.1 uncultured Desulfobacterales bacterium
GCCATACAATTTTTAATTTCTTTTAAAGATGCGATTTCGGCATGCGCCTGTTCTTTCTAACGATCCCTAAGCCACTCAAACAGCACCCGCTTTAAAAAAAGATCATCCATTCCGCTGAGACTCAAGGATTTAGAAGAAAAATTCCCCGAGGGCTCAAATAAATAACTTTACCGATACGCATAGATGACATAACCTTTCTCCATCTTTCACACAACAAACAGAAGTTGACCTGGATTTCTCTTAATGTTTCTTCCCACAACTAAAAATGAGCTGAATGCTCTTGGCTGGAAGTCTCCGGACGTCATACTGGTAACAGGAGACACCTATGTGGATTCGCCGTATATCGGCGTCGCGGTCATTGGAAAGGTACTGATAGATGCCGGTTACACGGTAGCCATAATAGCGCAGCCTGATATCAACAGTGGAAAAGATATCGGCCGGCTGGGGGAGCCGAATCTTTTCTGGGGAATTACTTCGGGATGCATGGACTCCATGATATCCAATTATACTGCGACGAATAAACGGCGAAAGCGAGATGATCTGACCGGTGGCGGTCTAAATATCAGACGTCCGGACATGGCGGTTATCGCATATACCAATCTTGTTCGCCGATATTTCAAAAAGACAAAACCGATTGTTATCGGCGGGATTGAAGCGAGCCTCAGACGCGTCTCCCATTATCATTACAGGTCCGACAGTATACGGCGGTCCATTCTTTTTGACGCCAAGGCCGATATTCTGGTCTATGGAATGGGGGAAAAAACGACTCTCGAACTGGCAGAAAACATCCGGCGCTGTCGACCGGTTACGGATGTCCGTGGAATCTGCTATATTGCCGCAGAAAAAAAAGAAGATTGCATAGAACTCCCATCCCATGCGGATGTTGCGGTGGACAGCGCCAAGTTCACTGAAATGTTTAAGATTTTTTATAAAAACAATGACCCGATAACCGGAAAAGGTCTTTGCCAGAAACAGGACAGCCGGTATCTGATCCAGAATCCTCCTCAGTTTCCGCCAACGAGCGAGGAACTGGACAATATTCATGAGCTTGAATATGAACGTGACGTCCATCCGTATTATGCAGCATGGGGGTCGGTGCGGGCACTTGAAACCATCCGTTTTGCAATCACGACTCACAGAGGATGTTATGGCGACTGTAACTTCTGCGCCATATCCGTACATCAGGGGCAAAGGGTTGTGGATCGGAGCGAAGCGTCCATTCTGAAGGAAGCGTCGATTTTAACCAACCATCCTGAATTTAAAGGATACATTCACGATGTCGGAGGCTCCACCGCCAATATGTACGGCATCGAATGCAAGCGAAAAAAAACCAAAGGCACATGCCGCAACAAGCGCTGCCTGACTCCGGTCGTCTGCGATAAGCTGGAAATCAGCCATCTCCCCCAGATTGCCTTGCTGAAAAAACTCAGGCAGATGCCCAAGGTTAAAAAAGTTTTCATCGGTTCCGGAATACGCCATGATCTGGTGATAAAAGATCAAACATACGGCCTTCAATATCTTGAAGAGATTATCCGGCATCATATTTCCGGACAACTGAAGGTCGCACCCGAGCATTCCGAAGATCATATCCTTGCGCTCATGGGAAAACCCTCCATCGAGAGCTTTATGGAATTCTTCCGCTGTTTTGAAAAGATCAATCGCAGGGTGGGGAAAAAACAGTTCTTAACCTGTTATTTTATCGCTGCTTATCCGGGATGTACACGCCAGGACATGGAGCATTTAAACCGCTTCAGCCGCAGGGTCCTCAAGTTCAAACCCCGGCAGATTCAGATTTTTACGCCCTCTCCGTCGACGCCGGCAACCCTGATGTACTATACGGGAAAAGCCTATGACAGCGGGAAACCGCTTTTTGTCGAGAAGGACAAACGGAACAAAGAAAAACAAAAAAACCTGATCCTCAAAGGACGTTCCGGGTGACGGGTCCGAAATATGGTGATTTTCAGCTTTTTCTTTATCCTGCTATTACTCCAAAATAGTTAAAAACCCGTCAAAATATGTCACTGCATTGTGCAAATATTGCCAAATACAATTAGTGTTCAACATGCCTGTTTGGTGCTAACCATTTGAATTAAAGTTATATTTTCTTTATAAGACGGCATTTTAAACTCTGCATGATTTTTGCATATCATAATTAGATAAAGCTCATTAGGGTATATATGAAAAAGTATCTACTTTCATGCATTACATGAAAGGAAGGTGAACAATGAGTAAAAAGCATGAATATTGTGGAAAATGTATGTTCTGTGTCTCTGTTTGTCCTGAGTGTAGTTCAACTGATGTGGATGTATCAGGTCTTATAAGCTTTTCCTACAGCAACCACCTACAGGATGATATTGATATGAGCCTCGAATTTGACTATATTAAGGGATTTTTCTGCAATGAATGCCATACAGATATAGATCCGGAGAAGCTTGAATCTGTAATTAGTGAGGCTTTACAAGACAGTTTAAGGGCAAAACGGAAAGGTGGCAATATGGTCACGATTTCGATATGAAGAGAATGGGGTCACCCCTTTCCAGGCGCTTTCTTGCCTCATTGACTTTCCGAATTCCATCGACAAACCCCACCAAACAATACCACAAAGTGGCATATTCACCTGAAATAATTATAATTTTATTGACACAATCAAAATTTTAAAATAGTGAATTAAGATTGTTTCTCTTTTGAATTAATCTCACATTTCTTTTCGTTTTCCATTCTGTAACACTTCTCGTGCCGCTAATCTCATTCTGTTTCTTCCGATAGAATGTTTTTTTACTTCGATCGTTACACATCTACTCAAGAGGTTTTTTCATGGAAAAACCCCTCAAATTGTGCATGTCCTGCTCCTGACAGGAAGTGTCTGTTCTGTTTGGAGCATAATCATCCTACTAAACTAAAATCCATCGGAACATATGCGGTCTATTGGACAGGTTTATGTGTGAAAGGAGGTCTGGCATGAAAACAATTCTTAAAAGAGTATTATCAACATTTATTTTATTCTCTTTAGTTATTCTTATCAGTTGTGCAGCAGAGTCCACAAAAGCACCTATGGATTCCTATAAAGGATTCTCAACAAAAACAGGTTCCAATGAATATTTTAAAGTTGTTCTTAAAAACATGGATCGTGGAGAATATAAGTCCCTAATGAAAATAATTGGAAATACACGCTTGTATGATGCTGTATATTTTGATGTTGAAGTACAGAATATTCACACAGACAAAGATATGATAGCCTATGAAGCTGTTTTTAGACTAATAACAGATGAAGGGACCCATGTAGATTGTTGTGCTATTGGCTGGGAAGGGGCTTTTGATGGAGATATGGGAGAAATAAAATTAAACCTTTTAAAACCGGGTACAAAAAAGACTGGGGCAATAGGTTTTCCATTAAAAAAAACCAGTAACCCGACTAAATTAATATTTGATCCTTCTTTGTTAGACATTCCCGGAGAGAAGATCATATTTAACTTACCATAAAAAACAAGGTGATATCGCTTTTCAATTGGGGTAAATTCTTTTTGTAGGGTTTGCCCTTTTTTGCATTTCTGAAATAAATAAGATATCTGTACTTGAAATTGGGATGCTTGGACCTTCGATTTTGGCAAGATATCTGGAATTTCCGTTCATCATATTTTACTTTAAATACGTTTTTGCACTGTTTAAATGAAAGCTGGGATTTCCGTTTAGCGATCAGCGGATAAGAATATGATCAGAAAAGCAAGTAAATACGACATTCCGGATCTTGTTGACATCCATATGGCAGCACTGCCCAATGATTTGTTACCTAAAATAGGAAAAGACTTCTTACGCAAGTATTTCTATACTGTAGTTCTGGAATCGAATCATGCATTTACAATTGTAGACGCCGAAGGTGAGACAGTTCGCTCATTCATCATTTTTGCATACAATAGCAAAGCACTTACAGGCCAAGTAATGCATAATAAGGCCATATTGGCCAAGCATTTTTTTCTTTGCCTACTGAGGGATTTTTCACTTATTGGTCAGATTTTTGCTCATTTGAGAGGATTTAAGGCGGAGATTTATTCAGAATTAGATTTCAAAATAAAGGAAATACCAGAACTCTATTTAATGGCGACAGCACCTAAACATCATTCTAAGGGAATCGGAAGTAGACTTATCAGTAGAGGGCTTGAGATTCTGTCAGAAAAGCACCAATATTGTATGGTGAAAACCCCATCTCGGAGAGCAAAGAAGTTCTATATGAAACACCACTTTCATGAAATAGGTTTGGAATATCGGCAAGGAAGAAAGTTTCAATTACTTCTTTACAGGCTTCATGCGAAGTAGTGAGCGTTGAAAATTATGATTCCAGCTAAATTTATATGGAAACCACTTGTTCAAAAAATAGTAACCGGCCACTGGCGACGGTTCCACATGAGACCTGGTATGCCACCGTTTCCTGAAAAGTTAAAATGCGCTGGTCTATATCTGCATGTTCCTTTTTGTAAAAATTTATGTCCTTTCTGTCCCTATAATCGATTTAAATACGACGAGAAATTATTCAATCTTTACGAACATGCCGTTCATCAGGAAATCGATGTATACGCCCCTCATTTGAAAGATATGAAATTTACCTCGATCTATGTCGGCGGCGGTACCCCAACGGTAAATTTGGAAGGATTACTCAGGATTCTTAGACATCTTCGAAATACTTTCTCTTTATCGTGCGACATTTGCATTGAGCTTCATCCTGGCAACATGGATAAAGATTGTCTTGCTGCTTTGAAGGATGTTGGTGTCACCATGCTTTCCATCGGGGTGGAATCTACCACAGATCATATTCTGAGAAATATCGGCAGAAATCATGATGCCGAAACAGCACTGGATTCATTGCGTCGGGCGACTTCTATGGGGTTCAACTCTGTAAATGCAGATCTTATGTTTGCATTACCAGGTCAATCACTCAGGGACTGGGAAAACGATCTTAGATCTGTTTTAGAAGAAGGGATCGATCAGATAAGCACCTATCCCATGTTTTCTTTTCCATATTCGGAAATGGGAAAGATGCAACAGCTGAAAAGTGTTAAAAGGCCAACGAGCAGCGCGATTCGTTCGATGTTAAATCTAACCGATGAGTATTCTTTAAAATATGGATTTGAGCGCTGTGCAGTTTGGAGTTGGTTAAAAGCATCGAAAAAAAAATTTAGCTCCATTACTCGGCATCATTATATTGGATTCGGACCGAGTGCTGCTTCGATGATAGGCTCACATTTTTATGTAAACACATTCGATGTTAATGCTTATACCCATGCCCTTCCGAAAAAGAGACCAATAGCACTCTCCATGCCTGTAGATCGCCGGCTGGAAATGGCATATTGGCTTTACTGGCGTGTTTATGAATTACAAGTTAGAGAGAGAGATTTCGAGAATCTCTTTGGAACAGAAATATCTTTGGATGCAACCTTCTCCGATCTTTTCAACCTGGTTCGACTCAGTGGCATGATGGAGAAAAAAAATGGGGGCTACCAGATTACAAAATCTGGAGCTTATTGGATTCACAGACTGCAAAACGAATACAGCCTAAACTATATCAACAGGCTCTGGGGTTCATGCCAGAAAGAACCATGGCCGAAACAGGTAAAACTTTAATTATGCAGAAACTGACCAGCCGATTAATATACGCATTTAGAACCTTTGTTCTCAGGCAGGAAAAGCCTTATCTATTTGGATTGGTTATTACAGATAAGTGCAATTTGAATTGTTTCTATTGTGGAAGTAAAAATTCAGGCAAATATCATATTACCAGCGAACGCGCTTTTTCTGTTTTACGTGATGCTTATTACCGGGGGCATCGGTCGCTCTATTTTACCGGCGGCGAGCCCATGCTCTGGTATGATAACGGATATGATGTGTCGAATTTGGTTAAATTCGCCAAAGATATAGGCTTTCTTGATGTTTTTATTAATACGAATGGGACGCTTCCTATTGATGTGCCAAACTGTAATTACATCGTGACCATAGATGGCCCCAGAGAAATCCATAATAAAATCAGAGAAGGCTCTTTCGATCTCATCATTGACAATGTTAAAGGAGCTGTTACTAAATCTGTATTTACCTCTATAACTTTTAATAAGACCAATACTAAGTATCTCGAAGATTTTGTCAGAGAAATATACGACCTAAAGCTATTTAAAGGCATTACATTTAATCTCCTCACCAATTGGCCTGAAATTGTGAATAAATATGGAGTAATGGGAAATGAACGTATTAAACTACTTGATAGAATATGGAAATTAAAAAGAGATGGTTATCCAATTGTATTATCTCGGGCAGCTTATATCGCATTGCGTAACAATAATTGGAAACGGCCAATTCCTCAGATTGAATTAGGAACAAATGAACACATCTTTAAATGCTGTCGTGACGTGGATAATACATCAGTTTGTAAAAATTGTGGTTACGCAAACTGTGTTGAGATTTCGCAGATTCTTGATATGAAACCTTCTGCACTATGGCAGTTTTTGCGATTGGTAATGTAAAGAAAGATTTTATTAAAGAAAAGACCTGTATTATCTGCGATATTGTACGACTATCAGTCCTTTGATTTTATGTGATACTACTAACATGTCGTCAAAATATTTATCAAATCAGATAGCTGCATTCGTTACAAGCTATCGCAAGTTTTGAGAACTCCGATTTCCACTGACTCCAAATGGTGTTACCCAGCATTGGCTGCAGCGACGCTTGTGGGCCGCCGCTTTTGGAGCATCAGCAGAATACTGCAACAGCCGGCAGCTGCAAGGACGTGCTTCATGGAATGCCCGCTAACCACTCGTCTGGTAAGCTCGAAAATTGATGCATCGAAGTACTCCGTGACCTTAGCAAGTACGTACCACCCTAACGAGACGAGCAGCAGCCAAGCGTGGGTGTAACGGGGCCGGAAAAGCACCATCACGACGGGAATGGTCATCAGGGGAAAGAACTGAACCCACGCGTAAGGCCGCAGATCGTCGGTCCAGTGCCAGTAGAGCACACTGGCTATGCCGACAAGCACGGCAGGTGTCAGTACCCAGCGTGGAAGCCGGTGGTTGACGTACTCGCCTAACAACGCTGCGAAGAGGCCCATGAATCCCACGGTCATGGGGATTCGGTCCCACAATAGTGTCCCGTTGCTAGGGGCCCAGTGGTAGTAGGCTGATCCTACGTTGACCAGGCTGACGCCAGCGAAGAGCACTATCCACGCCGAGCGGCCTACACCAAGGTCTGCACGGATGCAGTACCGTAGACCGAGAACGCCGACCAGCAGGAAGGGCAGGTTCGAGATAACATCCAAGACATTGGGAATGCCCAGGAATATACGCTGGTCCGCGAAGTCATGGTAAGCCAGGTTTTGGGGGATGGGTTCGAGGCTCATCACGGTGAAGAGTGATCCGAGCATCAAAAGCACCAGGATTCCGTAGCGCCAGTTTGTTGAGGATGTCGATTCCATGTTGTTGTATCAGCTACCTCGTTCGGGGCCCGTCGATAACGCGGTCGATGACGTCCAAGTATCAAGTGCCTTATTTTTTATGATACCATAATACAATATCACAAAACGATAGCTATGGCGATAGCTGCTGATATGTTTGAAAGTGTCAATAAGAAAACAGTTGTCCATCCCTTGTTCAAGATAGGTTTATCGTTATTAAAAAGACTCCCTGAAAAGGCGCGACTTAATAGCGACGGATGATCATGCTGATATACGCGGGTTGGGTACCGCAAGACTTGTTTTCGTCGCGGAGCTTCCTCTGTGTATGATCGGGAGTTTAAGATTCCCATAGCAGAAGCGAGGGTTCTCCTTTCCGCAGTAACACCCCTTCAGGAAACTGGTAAACATCATATCATAAAATCGCCAATTGTATTTTCTTGTCGATTGCCCAAATAAACGCACTTAATTCCCGAGCAATTGCGCTTACCACGGTTTGTCTGGATTTTCCTCTTGCATATAGCCACGGCATGTTTGCTTTATAGTCTTTGGGGGGAAAATTAAAGGATATTTTGCGATCTGTTTTAGCTGAAAAGGACGTCAAAGATTAATACATTTCATAAAACCTTTTTTAAAAATAACAATAATAGAGACTATCCCCCCAAATGTGTGATGATTTTTGATCTGGTTCTATTTTTATCCCTTTAAATTGTGATGAATAGTTAAAAATTAATTAGAAATTAGTTGGCCATCTGTAGTTTAAAATTGGACGCTGTGTCGGCGTTGTTTGAAATTATGGGTGAGAAGAGCTTGGGTAAATTTGACCGATAAGCGAAGGACGTTACTACTTTGATATTCGTACCTCTCGGAAAACAAGCTCTCTATCAAGAAAATTCACCCTTAACACACCAAATCTTATAACTAAAAAGGAGGAAACAATCATGAGAAAGAGCAGGATGAAAATTGCTATTTTGGGTTGTATAAGCGCTTTCTTTATCGCATCATTGGTACTGTTGCCTGCCAAACAGTCCAAGGCGGAAACTCTGGTTGTGGATGGTCTGTTCTACCGTATTTTCGTGGCTTTCAAAGTTGATCAGAAAGCAGCTCAGGCATGGTTGCCTGCTCCCTGGAAGGTCGTTTCGCTTGCCGAGGGACCGCTCCAAGGGACCAATATTATGCTTATGTTGGACGATAGGTTTATCATACAAGATGGCG